>DATCZZ010000310.1:0-5901 GCA_036525635.1 Psychromonas sp.
AATTTGTTGTCGCCGCAAAGGGGGCGCCAGAGTCCATCGCAGATCTGTGTCACTTCGACGCATCACAGCTTCAGGCGTTGTCGGTGCAGGTAAGTGCAATGGCAGGTGAAGGATTGCGTGTGCTGGCGATGGCAAAGGCAAGCTGTACGGGTAAGCCCTGGCCGTTGATACAACATGATTTTGAGTTTGTGTTTTTGGGGTTAATTGGCCTGGCAGACCCGATCCGCGCAAATGTACCTGAGGCAATCAAAGAATGTCGAAACGCAGGGGTGCGCGTGGTAATGATCACCGGCGATCATGCGCAAACAGCAAGCGCCATAGCACGGCAGGCAGGTCTGGGGAGTGCGTGTAAGATCATGACGGGGGAAGAGTTAGAGAAACTAAGTGACAGCGCGCTGCAGATGCGCATTAAAACCACCAGCATTTTTGCCCGGATTGTACCCGAGCAGAAACTACGTCTGGTGAATGCCTTCAAGGCCAACGGTGAGGTAGTGGCGATGACCGGTGACGGGGTGAATGATGCCCCGGCCCTGAAGGCGGCACATATTGGTATTGCCATGGGCGGGCGCGGAACAGACGTTGCGCGAGAGGCAGCTTCATTAGTCCTGCTGGACGATGATTTTAGCTCAATTGTTCATGCAATCCGATTGGGGAGGCGCATTTACGATAACCTTATCAAGGCGATGTCTTACATACTGGCCGCCCACCTGCCGATTGCCGGGCTTACAATCATTCCGCTGATGCTCGGGTGGCCATTGATTTTATCTCCCATGCATATTGTCTTTCTGGAAATGGTGATCAACCCCGCCTGCTCTATCGTATTCGAAGCGGAATCAGAAGAGGATAATGTCATGAATCGCCCTCCCCGAGCTCCCGAGCAACCCTTGTTCGGTGGAAGGAGATTAATGCTGAGTATACTGCAGGGACTTAGCGTTCTGCTGATTGTCTTGCTTTTATACGGTATTGCCTTGCACCGCGGCCAGGGTGAAGCGGAATCTCGTACCCTGGCATTTACCGCATTAGTGATTTCGAATTTGAGCTTGATCCTGACCAATCGTTCCTGGTCAAGCGGTATATTGAGCCTGTTTTCTCAGCCTAATCGCGCATTGTGGTGGGTGCTGGGGGGAACGATCCTTTTTCTTAGCCTGATTTTGTACGTTCCAGCACTGATGACACTCTTTCATTTTGTCACCTTGCACCCCAATGATTTATTGCTCTGTTTTACTGCCGGTATTGCCGGTGTGGTGGGTTTTGAGATCATGAAAATATGGAATGGCAAAAAAGCAGGCAGCACCCGAAAATAATACCATTCGCTTCATTAAATGGACAAAAATCGCGCAGGAAATTGAATGGGAGCAAGCAGGGTTCTCGTTGCTTTTAAAAGCAATATTGAGCAGATATGTAGCGGAAAAACGGAATTTCCGAAACACAACACTTAATAATTTATTTCCTGGCGCCTTCTGCAAGCGCCAGGTTAAAGTCAAGGTATTACAAGTGCAATTAATATTCCTGATGATAACCTGCTCATTTAATCTATTTGCTGACTTTCTTAGGTAAGGCTGCATTAGCAAAAATGACCGTTACTAACCCGCCAAAAATAGACAGCATAACCAGTCCAAGTTTTGCATTATTAGGTATGCCGATAATAAGCAGGGAGATACCGAACAGGATCAAGGTGACACCAATAAAAAAGAATAACCTCGGATACTTACTGACCAGACTTGTTTTTTTTCCTGAGTGCTGCATTTTCTTCGAATTTTTTACCGTTTTACGCTTCTGTTTTTTTGCCGGCATAACACCCCCTAATGCTGACTGAATACCTGCTGATAAGCAGTCAGCGTTTCTCCAATAAAGATACTTATATAGCAAAATTTATTACCCCAAACAGTAAGTTAGATCTCATTGCATATTTTTTTTTATGATCTGCTTATATTTAAATGGAAAACAGAGGAGGTTAGTCGGGGCGAAATAATGAAAGCTCTTGCTGTTACAGGACTTGGTGTTAAATGTAGCTCTAAAAGCATTTTTACATTTTTCAGACGCTGAATTTTACTCATAAAAGCTAAACAAATTAGAAAATGAGCTAAATTTCAGCTGTTTTGTTAATAAACTGAAATAGCTCAGCGCTTAATAAATTAAACCTGAGCGGCAGATCCCTAAAATTCCTCCAGGACCTGTTTCATCTGTTCGACACTAGTGTGACGCACATCTTTTCCTTTGACTAAATAAACGACATACTCACAAATATTTTTGCCATGATCGCCTATGCGTTCCAGGGATCTGGCGCACCAGGTGATATGCAGGGCATTTTTTATTTCGCGGGGATCTTCCATCATTTTAGTGATCAATAAACGCGATATATTGTCAAACTCTGTATTTGTCTGCTCATCTTGCTGGATTACTTGCAGAGCTGTCTGAACATCCAACTCGGCATAGGCTTGCATTGCCTGACGCAGGTTCGCTATAACCTGGTCACCCAAGTGTTTTAGCTCATTAAATTGGCGCAGGCCTTGTTCTGAATTAACCTCAGCTCTGGATAAGAAATTACACAAAAAAATGAACTAATTGCTCGTTCCATGATCAGATCATTCGACCAAGAGTGATAAGACCAAAAAGGAACGAGCATGAACAAATTAGTTGAAGTTTATTGTGATGTCGATGATTTTTGTCAGTTATTTGTTGAACAGTGGCAACAAATATTGCTAGAAGATGGTGAGATAAAGCGCCGCCGAGCTTGTCGGCTTTCAACCGCTGAAGTAATGACCATTATCATTCACTTTCATCAGTCACATTATCGTGATTTCAAAAACTATTATTTGCTTTATGTATGCCGTCATTTGCAAGCTTATTTTCCTGACTTATTAAGCTATACAAGGTTTCTAGGCGTGATGCCAAGTGTTGTGGTTCCGATGTGTAGTTACCTGACCTCAAAACTTGGTAAGCCAACAGGTATTCAGTTTGTGGACTCTACCAAGATAGAGGTTTGTCACATCATAAGAGCCAAAAGAAATAAGGTATTTGAAGGTGTAGCAGAGCATGGTAAAGGGACGATGGGATGGTCATTTGGCTTTAAACTGCATCTCATTATCAATCACTTAGGCGAAATAGTATCACTTAAACTGACTAAAGGTAATATCGATGATAGAAAGCCAGTACCCGATATGGCGGCTTCTATTTTTGGTAAGCGGTATGGTGATAAAGGTTACATCAGCAAGGCATTATCTGGTGAATTGTTGGATAAAGGCGTCGAGCTGATAACAACAGTTCGTAAAAACATGAAAAAAAAGTTCATTTCTTTATGGGACAGAGCCATGCTAAAAAAGCGGTTTATTATTGAAACAGTCAACGATCAGCTAAAGAATATTTCTTATATCGAGCACTCTCGGCATCGCAGTGTGCATGGGTTTATACTGAATTTGGTCGGCGGGCTAATTGCTTACAGCCTGAAGAAAGACAAACCATCTTTGGATCTAACAGCCCAAGAATTTGAGCTGTTAGAGAGTAATAATTTAATGCCGGCTTAACCAGATCTGAGGTTAATTTATGATCATAGAGTAATTATCACGCCACATTGTTACAATCACATTACAGCAAAGTAAAAACTTTAATTCACGGCATGAGGCGGTTAAAAATGCAATTTAAAGCACAGTTATTAACGCAGCGGTAATAGCACAGTAAAGGTCGAGCCATGCTCTTCGATACTGTTAACTGTGATACTACCATTATGATTTTCAACGATATTCTTGACAATTGACAAACCTAATCCGGTACCGCCCAAATCCCGCGAGCGCGCTTTATCGACACGATAGAAGCGTTCAAAAATACGCTGCTGGTGCGCCAAACTGATTCCGATTCCGGTATCCTTTACTATTATCTGTGCCTGCTCATCTAACTCTTTTAAGCTTATATTGACATTACCTGACGAAGGTGTGTATTTAATGGCATTCCCGAGAAGATTATCAATGAGCTGGTTTATCTCTTGCCGGTCACCATTGATCAATATTTCTCTCTTAGGTAACTGACTGGAAATAGCTATTTTTTTCTCCTGACAAATATTAACCACATTAGCAAGCGCAATCTTGATACTGGCGGTGAGATCTACCGCTTCATAAACAAGTCCATTTTTATTTGCTTCCAAACGGGAGATACTCATTAAGTCAGTGACCAACGAAGAAAGGCGCTGCGTTTCTGTCTGTATTCTGCCCATAAATCGAGTGCGCACGCTCTCCTGCATATCCTTACCATCTAATATGGTTTCGGTTAAACCGAGGATCACGGTAAGCGGAGTTTTCAGCTCATGTGAGGCATTGGCGACAAAGTCACGACGTACTCTTTCCAAGTAGGCAAGTTCAGAGATATCGTTGAGCACTACCACTGCACCGATAGATTCACCTAAATCATTATTCAGCGCTGCAGCATAAATATCAATCACCTCGGCATTTTTAGTATGGTCATCATGCTGCAATTGTGTTTTTACCACACCTTGCTGTGCAATCGCAGTCTGCACCGCAGATAATATTTCCGGTATTGCAATCTGCTCTGCCAGCGGTTGCTTAATGGAAGTAGTGGAAGAGACATTGAACATGTTCGCTGCCGCCTGATTTATTAGAATTACCTGAAGGTGCTCATTCACATAAATAACCCCTTCCACCATACCAGCAAAAATCATGGCTAAGCGGTTGCGGTCCGTTTCAATTTCATTCAGGCGTTGCTCGGAGCTTTCGGCCATACGATTGAAGGCATCTGCCAGCAGACCAATTTCGTCTTTTTGCTGGGTAATAATACGTTTACTGTAGTCACCTTTGGAAATGGCCTCTGCCACTGCCGTTATTTTTATTAAAGGTGCGGAAAAACGCTTCACAAAATAGTAACCTAAAATTAACGCGACCAATGCGGCAATAAGAGCACTCAGCAGCACGGCAAAACGTAACTGCGTTAATTTTTTATCAATAATGGTTAACGGTAAAGACACCCGTACAAAACCCTTAATTTTTTGCTCAGCAACGACAGGCAGTGCGAGATACACCATCTCTTTACGCAAAGTTTGGCTAAATCGCGTGGTGGGGACAATATGCTGTTCGCGTGCCGCAATAATTTCCGGACGGTTAGCATGATTATCCATGCTCTGGGGAGATTTTTGCGAGTCGGCCAGTACTGTGCCGTTTTCGCTAATAAGTGTTAATCTACTTTGTGTTTTTTTGCCCAACTCAACAATGGTTTGATTGAGGGCAGTGAGTGATGTTTGCTCCGGGAAGGGGAAGAAAGATTGTGACAATTCAGCCAAAAACTGTGCGCGAATAAATAATGAATGATGGATCTCTTGCAAGGTGTTTTCAGTCGTTTGCCGGCTAATTAATAAACTAACTATGGTCGTTAGACTTAATATAAGCACTACATATCCGGCAAATAAACGGCGCAGTAAACTGGGTTTAAACAAAGAAGATTTTAACATGTGTTACTCATTTTCTATAACGCGATAGATCTAATGAAAAATATGGTGAAGATGTTGATTGATAAGTACGAAACCTTAAACATCAGGTTCTGTGCTCATGATATCAAAAGCTTCTCTATGTAAAGAACAAGCGGGAGTACGGAGAATATAGGCGTAATCTTCTACTGCCGCTTTTTTATTCTTCATAAAAATTCTTATTATAATCAGCGCCCAGTAGGATATTACAGCTATGTAACGAATTAATTAAGCACTAATGAGATTTTTTTACCTGCAATTTTTGTAAAGCACGGCGCATAAGGTTAACGGATGGGTATTATTTGAAAGCAGGTGATTTTATAACCGTCTCAGCGGCACTTCATTGCCGCTAAATTTTAACCCGCAAGAGCGGACATTTATCAGTTGTAACATGCGCTAGTGGAAAAACGGCGTGTGCATACCAGATTCAGCTC
>DATCZZ010000311.1:0-9147 GCA_036525635.1 Psychromonas sp.
GATGCGATTAATCCTGCCAGCCCCAAGACGTTAACCATAGTTGCAACATTATTGTGACCAGTCATTTTTAACGCATCGACAAGTGGAACTGCACTCTCTCCCAGAGCTTGGGCTCCGGCTGCTCCTGCCGCCAGAACGACAACCAGCACCGCTGTAAACAGAAGGAAAATCATCGCAGCAATAATACCTTTTGGCACATCTTTGGCAGGATCTTTTGCTTCTTCAGCCGCTAAAGGCACCCCTTCAACCGCAAGGAACAACCACATAGCAAAAGGCAGCGCGGCCCACACGCCGTAATAGCCCATTGGCAGGAACTCTGTTCCATTGATAGCCGGTGCCATATCAAACAGACGTGTCGCGTCAAATTCCGGCAATAAAACAACGCCAGTTGCAACAATAGCTAACACAGCAAGCCCACTAATCACCATCAGTACTTTCATCGCTTCTCCCGCGCCAAAAATATGAATACCTATAAAGGCCAGGTAAAACAATGCATATACCATAGGCCCGTCAATTCCAAGCAGCTCATTAACGGCAGAGCCGATGAAAATGACAATCGCAGCGGGTGCGAGTGAATATTCGATTAAGACAGCAAGTCCTGTAAGGTAGCCACCAGCAGGCCCCATCGCCTGACGGGCAAAACTGTAACCGCCGCCCGCAGCAGGAATAGCCGCCGACATTTCAGCAAGAGACAATACCAAGGTTAAATACATGATCCCCATCAGCACCGCGGCAACCACAAATCCTCCCCATCCAGCCTGAGCTATGCCAAAATTCCATCCCGCAAAATCACCCGAGATAACGTACGAAACCCCAAGGCCGGCAAGCAAAATCCACCCGGCGGCTCCTTTTTTCAATTGTCTTTGAGCAAGATACTCTTGATTATTTGACATAATTATTTCCTCTTAGTTACGACCAGTTAGTTAAACAAAATTGTTGTGTTGTAGTGCTTTCAAGCTGCAAATCTTCAGACCGATCTTTCAAATTCACGCCTGATAATTTAATTTGCCGCGACTCATTTAATAGGTAGCAGCACTTATGCGCCGCCGCCTTGTAATTCAGTCCCTCCGGCCTGATATTGGAGATGCAGTTTCTAAGCGAATCTTCAGTGCCGCGTTTAGCATTCCAGGTGAGGTAAAGCCCCATACTGTCTGGGGAACTCAGCCCTGGACGCTCACCAATCAGTAAGACGACTTGTTGAGCATTGAGCGCTTCACAGGTGTCATCACCCGCTGCCACACGACCTTGCTCGACAATGCAAATCGGCGCAATTTTCCACTTCTTATTGGGATCCTCCTCAAGACTATTGATCAATATTTCCAAGAACGGTTTGGCATGGTTAGCGATGGCGTAGGAAGACAAACCGTCGGCAACCACAAAAACCAGGTCGTAACGCTCACCTTTAAACTGTTGCTGCAGCTCGTACAGTGACGCTTCGTCCAGCTGCCGCCCAAGATCCGGGCGCTGCAGATACTCCATCCGGTCGCACGCTTTGCTGTGCAGCTTTTGCACAGGCAGATAAGGCTGTAAAAGATCAGCCTGTGCAAATTGCTGGCACAGCTGTTCAACATCTAATGGCACATGCACAGCATCAATCGCCTGGGCATGAGAAAGCTGAAAACGCAACAGCTCCTGGGTTGGAATACTGGTTCCTACCCGGCCAAGTCCAATCCGGGCGTTGGTAAATTGGCGTAGTTTTTGCCACGGATCTTTATGGACAATCTCTTGATTGATTGGCACAACATTATTCATTAGGCCTCCTTAATCATTTTCAATGGTTGAGCAAAGCACGCTGGTAGCTCATTGCTCAGCTGAGAACGGTTATCTTTTGGTGATATGTGCATCTCCTTCAGCCACTTATCGAATTCAGGTGCGGGGCGAAGCCCCAGTACCTGGCGGGCATAAAGCGCATCATGGAAAGAGGTAGTCTGGTAATTAAGCATGATGTCATCGGACCCCGGGATCCCCATGATGAACGAGCATTCAGCCACACCTAGCAGGGTCAGTAAATTATCCATATCATTCTGATCCGCATAGGCATGATTGGTGTAGCAGATGTCGCATCCCATCGGCAGACCGAGTAACTTGCCACAAAAATGATCTTCCAACCCGGCCCGGATGATCTGCTTACCGTCAAACAGATATTCAGGGCCAATAAAGCCGACCACAGTGTTGACCAGCAGTGGATTGAACTTACGCGCCAGCGCATATGCACGCGCTTCACAAGTCTGCTGGTCAACACCATGATGCCCATTGGCCGACAGCGCGCTACCCTGTCCAGTTTCAAAATACATGAGGTTATTCCCCACGCTGCCGCGTTTTAACTCCAGTGCAGCCTGGTACGCTTCATTGAGCACATTCAGGTTGACACCAAAGCCCTGGTTTGTCGCTTCAGTCCCGCCAATAGACTGGAAAACCAGGTCAACCGGCGCACCAAGCTCAATTGCTTCGATGGTGTTAGTGACATGGGTGAGCACACAGGATTGGGTGGGGATCTCATAATGCTGAATCACGTCATCCATCAATTTCATCAGCTTGACCGCTTGCGACACACTGTCCGTTGCGGGATTAATACCGATAACTGCATCACCATTACCATACATTAAACCATCGAAAATTGAGGCTGCGATGCCATTGACATCGTCCGTCGGATGGTTCGGTTGCAGGCGTGTTGATAAATGTCCGGACAAACCAATCGTATTGCGAAATTGGGTGATGATCTGGCACTTTTTAGCGACAAGAATTAAATCCTGATTGCGCATGATTTTGCTCACTGCCGCCACCATTTCCGGGGTAATGCCTGAGCGAATACGCGCCAGCTCAACTTCGGTCGTTGTTTCCTTTAACAACCAGTTACGAAAATCACCAACGGTCAAATGAGCGATCTCAGTGAAAGCGGCTGCATCATGCTCGTCGATAATAAGTCGGGTAATTTCATCACTTTCATAGGGTATAAGTGTTTCCTGCAGAAAAACCGTCAGCGGCAGCTCTGCCAGAAGCATTTGTGCGACAACGCGCTGCTCAGAGGAGAGTGCCGCAACCCTGGCAAGTTGATCCCCGGATCTTAGGGGGGAGGCTTTTGCCATCACATCGGCAAGATCAGCAAACTGATAAACTTGGCTACCGAGCTGATAACGATAGTTGGACATATTAGATACCTCGAATATTAAATTGGGCGCAAACTTTGCAAATGAATCTAAGTAAGTAGAAGCGAATATCGTTCCAAGCGGATAACGCAATTGTGCAAACATTAAAAACAATTTAAAAACAAACAGTTAATAAAGCTATGCATCAGGGTGATGCATCAATATGGAGCAGCGAAGATAATGAACTTTTCACAACTGCATCATGATAGCCATTCAATTGCCCTAGAAAGGTGCAAGTCATTCACTTTTGACGTTAACCAGCAGGCAGAAAGTCTGGTGCAATGGGAGCAGCGCTATAACCAGCACAGTAATGGCGCATTTAGCGGCTACCTGGATGAATTGAAACTAGGTGGAATACATCTTTTTGAGGAATTTACCAACCAGACCCTGCGCCAGCAGTGTTGTGTAAATGAAAGCAGTTTGTGGCTTGGCTTCTCGCTTCAGCCACAAAGGCCGAAGATAAACAACAACGAGATTGGTGCCGGACAGTTAATGATTCGTCCGTCGGGTGTCGAGTTTGAACTCATTACGCCACAAGAGTTTCAGATTTTTGGTTTAGTGTTGGATAGAGAAGCCATTCTCAAGGAAATGGTTGGACTGGATGCCGAGCTTTGGCTAAACCACTCCAATCAGATGCTGGTTTCAGAGCCAAATAGCTATGTTAGTTACGAGCTGTCGAAATTGATTCAGCTGCTGTTGAATAACAGCAGCAGTGCGGCTTTTCAAAACGTACTGTTGGATGTCAACAATCCTTCACGACTGAGAAAATTGCAACCACTCATCGCGTCCAGGCTTGCTGATCTGTTGGCACAAACAGAATCTGGTTTAAAAGAAGTAGCGGTACTTCGTCCAGCAAAGCAACGGATAATCACAGAGGTGGGTCGCTACACTCAGCAGACAGGCCATTATCCACTGACCATCACTGAGCTGTGTAAAATCGCTCATGTCAGTAGGAGAACGCTACACTATTGTTTCGAGCAGGAGCTCGGTGTTTCACCCATTCAGTACATTAGAGACTGCCGGCTCAACGAGATAAGACGCATTTTATTAAAAAATGAAACTGAGATCATCATCTCTGATTTGGCCGTTGAGTTTGGATTTTTTCACATCAGTACATTTAATGTTCATTACAAGCAGTTGTTCGGAGAAACGCCAACTCAAACTATACAACGTTCAGCTAACTATCAAAACGCCACTATTAGCTACCCTGGCGCAAGCAAATAAATCTGAGCCTGTGGCGAGAGGTGAACTTTGCGAGCAGTTTGACTATTCCCAGAAATTTCACCCGCTAATTCAATTAGCGAACCGGATAAATTAAATTAGATTGCATCACACCTTCTGCATATAAATAAGCTATCAGTTACACACAAGTCCATTAGAAAGTGTTCATTTAAAAAATCGAAGATTAATTTATGCAACCGATTGCTTAAATTGTTGAATTGATCAATTATGCATACAGTGCAGTATTATGGAGTTACTTTAATCATGCACAGTTCATTGAATAAAGAACATTTATATTGTCTGAGAACTGCCACGAAGAAGCGCAACAATAAAGTAGAAAATGGTTCCGCTTAGACATCTTTTAAGGATCAATTAAGATCATGGAAAACGTAAACCCTCATCATGTCACTACAGCGCAGCAATCTTCATCTGCTACCATCTTCTACAGAGTTGTGTTATTTGCCGCATTTATATTCTTTGCTTTTAATCTTCGTGCACACATAACATCAGTACCATCCGTCGTTGATTATATAAAATCCGACTTGAAAATCACGTCACAAACAGCCGGTTTGCTTAGCACTATCCCTATATTGTGTTTTGGCTTGATGATGCCGTTCATGTCTTGGGTTGTTTCAAAGCTCGGTGTAGATAGGGCACTAATACTCACCCTGAGTGGTATTGCCGTCGGTGTATTAGTCCGCTCTTATGCTGAGATTTCGTTAGCATTTTTGGGAACACTCATTATGGGGGGAGCAATCACCATGGGTAACTTAATCAGTCTGATGATAATAGCGAGGGATTTTAAAAAGTATTCAGATATTATTACCAGTATCTACGTGGTTGCGATGAGTATTGGAGCGATGTTAACTGCGGGATTTACAGCGCCACTCGCTGCAGTAATGGGATGGCAAATCGCATTGGCAGTGTGGAGTGTCTTTGCGTTTATCGCTATTGGATTCTGGCTAATCGTTTTCAAGCTACGTAAAGCAAATAGCGAAGTGGATGATTCTGCTGTAACCAGTGAAAAGAGTAATGTGCCAATAGGAGCTTTTATACCCGCATGGAAACGCTTGAATGTTTGGTTGATTGCCTTATGTTTTGCTTCTCATACCTTTATGTTTTATTCCTTAACTGCTTGGTTTCCGTCATATTTACAAGACGTAGCACAGATGAGTTTAGAAAAGGCAGGCTCCATCGCTTCACTTTTCCAAATCGTCAGTATTATTGGCTGTGTCTTGATCCCGTTGCTGAATAGAACGGGAAAGTTTTCTCGTTCAATGTTGTTTGCGGTTGTGGCCGGGTCTTGGCTTATCATGATCACGGGGTTTCTCAGCGCGCCAAACTTGTGGGTGATTTGGCTTATATTCGGTGGGATTGCGTCTGGTGGGGGATTCCTTGTTATCTTTATGCTGGTGATGGATCTATCACGAACAATGGATGAAAACCGCAGTAATTCTTCATTCGTTCAAGGTATAGGATATATTTGTGCTTCGACAGGCCCAACGGTGGTGGGCTCAATTCATCAGCATACAGAAAGTTGGAACCAATCGTTAATAATATTACCGTTCCTCGCGTTGATGATGCTTGTAATGGGTATGTTGGCCACTACAAAATTCAATAAGACGAACTTAGCATTGCAAAATTACGCACCTTAAGCCAAGTATATAAATGCGAAAATCGATATTATGGAAATAGCAGCCCACAGGGAACGAGAATCTTGCCTCACTTCTCTCTGGGCATTTAACAGTAGGCTATCCAAATATCAATACCCGAAATGTATGGATGCATATCATGCTCAACAAGACGCAATTGCAACAGTAGCTAAAATGCGCAATCAAAAACTGGTTAACAGTTAACGAAATTTGACCAACGTCCAAGGCTTCAACTTACTACTTTTAATCCATCAGAGTAGTGCTAGTGCGTCTGTTCTAAATTAAATTTGTCCCATTCTGAGCTGCGCCCTAAAGCATTTCCACATAACCACGCATTCTTTAAAGCCTCTGTAGAAACACCATTTTTCGCGGTATTGGGGGAATTTAAGCGCAAGCTATTAGTGCACGCAAAAGGGAAAGCAAGTGGTATAGTCAACACTGAACAGCCTTCCCAATCGGGTAGGAACAGGCCTACTATAGGGATATTTGCAAAGAAGAAGAACAAATTCTGATAAGGTTTTGTCGTAACCTGAGCATAATGAGATTATGCATCCGGTGCAAAGCAACATGTTTTTTAGTAAAGGGCTTTTATTCTTCCTATACTCTCAGATAAAGCTGCGATTGGCAGCTCCCGGTGTCTACAGAGAAGTATGAATATGCCAGAAAAAACCTTAAGCAAATTGATTAGCATCATTTTTTTACTACTCACAGCATTGTTCTGCACATCGCCCGTTATCGCTGAGACTGTACGAGTGCCGATCAAACTCGATTATCCAGTTCTACGGCAATTGATGTTAAGCCAGCTGTTCACTACAGCAGATAAAAGCGTGGAGATCCTGCATGATGCGGCCGGTTGCAGCCATATTTTCCTGTCTGAACCGCGGCTGCGTGAGCATCAGCAGAAACTGGAAATCACCACCTACGTCAGAGCTAACATAGCGACGGCTGCTTTTGGCAACTGTACCCCCCTGTTCAACTGGGAAGGTGACGCCAGATTTATCACTGAACCCGTCATTCAGCCGGGAGGCAGATCCGTCAGGCTGAAGATCCTCAGCAGCCAGCTCTATAATGCGCAAGGCCAGATGGTAACAGGGCAAATATGGGAGTTGGCTAGCGGGCAGCTGCTAACTTTTATGCACCGTTATGAAATAGATCTCTCACCAACCATCAATCAGCTGAACAAACTGCTACCTGATATATTAGACAAACGCTCCGTTGAGCAGATCAGTAAGATCTCAGACAGCCTTAAATTAGCAGCAATATCAATCGTAGCTGATGGCATCGATGTTGCCGTCAATCTCCAGATAGACAGAGTTCCCGCCACGCAAGAGCCAGCAGCAGTATTCTCCGCCGAGGAGATGCAGCAGCTGGAAGCGAACTGGCAGATGATGGATGCGATGCTCACGTTTGCAGTCAAACGTTATGCCAAGATAACCAATCAGCAGGCACTGCGTGATACCCTTGCGGAAATTTTTCTGGATGCCCGCTATCGCCTGGTTGATGCCTTGACCATGCCGGCCACACGAACAAATGATCCGGTTCGCCACTGGTTTATTGACAGTTGGCAAGAATTAGCGCCAGCCCTGCGCCAGATCAGCCAGGAAAACCCCGGCCAGGAATCCATGCTGATCACTCTACTGGCCGCGACCGATGCCCTTGCAATCCTGGACCATCTGGGCCCTTCCATCGGTCTCGATATTTCTGCCAATGGTCTGCGACGCCTGGGACGGATGCTTATCGATCAGCCCGGCATTAATCCTTTGCTTTATGAGGAAGCCGTTGACCCGGAACTGCGCCATCTTTTCCAGCTGCCGCCATCTGTCGAGTTAAACGAACCATCGGGATTCAACTTCAGCTTATGGCCAATCAGTTCCGCCTGGGCAAAATCATCCAATGACCGCCTCAAGCTCTGGGTTCCCACCAAAAGCGAGTTGCCTGAGTATCTGCCGATCATCCGTGATCTACTCGAGGAGAGCGCCGACAGCACCACCATGGCCCCGCGGCTGGATGCTTCTACGAAAAAGATCTTTCAAGATCTGGTTCTGACGACGGCCTGGCAGGAGAGCTGCTGGCGGCAATATGTGATAAAAAATAGCGAGATCGTTACATTGCGTTCCAGCACTGGCGATAGCGGCCTGATGCAGATCAATGAGCGGGTTTGGCGTGGATTATATGATACTCGTCATCTGCGGTGGGATATTGCTTACAATGCCCGCGCGGGTACAGAGATTTTACTCAGTTATCTGCTCAAATATTCCCTTAAAAGAGGCGAACACAAACAGCGAGGCGGGCTGGACAATCTGGCGAGATCCGCCTATTCCGCATACAACGGTGGTCCAGGTAAGACTTCCCGCTATCGGGATCCACAAGCGATTTCGCCACATAAGAAAATCGACGCCGCATTCTGGAAGAAATACCAGGCCGTCAAACAAGGCAATGAGTTGCAGGTCGCACAATGCCTGGGAGGTGAAGCACCCGATATCGTTGACTCACAGGCCAACAAAGAGTCGCCCCAAAATATCCCTATTGAGCCAGACAAACAGCCATCCGCTATTTCCAGGAACGACGTTGGTAAAGTCTGGATATTGGCCCAGGACAAGCACCACTACACCCTGCAGCTGGCTGTTTTCAGTTCATTAGAGGCTGCACAACAATTCACCGCCGACACTCAGTTAAAGGGCACTGTCGCCATTGCTCCACTGGGCAAGGAGAAAGAGGGTCAGTTTGTGGTGCTAAACGGCAGCTTTAAGGAAAAAGCAGCGGCGGAGGCACTGCAACAGCAGTATAAGAATCTCAAACCCTGGGTGCGTCAAATTAAAGAGATACACTCATCTATAAAGCGATGATGCCGCTTATAACTCGAGTCAGTTGCAGGGCTGAGTGCTAACAAGGCAAAGCACTACCGCGTTAATGCAGTCTCTTAGAAAATCCAGTCATAAAGGTAGAAAGGATTTGATGCTCGCTTGAAAGTTAGCAAGACCCGGCAGACTGCACTGTAAGAGCAGGTATGGATCGACAGAGATTACTCAACCACTATAATCCCTGGTTATTTATTTCCCGGATTTTATCAAACAAATCATGAGCATTTATTTCTTGCTGTGCAGCAAGTTCTTTTAGTTGTGTTGTAG
>DATCZZ010000312.1:0-2195 GCA_036525635.1 Psychromonas sp.
CATCAGCGCCTGTATAAACCCCCTCATGATCGATGTCCTGAACAACGCTCTCTGCTGAATCCAGACCTAACTGCCCAAAATGTATAGAACCAAAGGGATAAGCGGGATCTGTTTCATAGCCGGTACTAACACGCAGAATAGCTAACTCCGCATCCGCCAGATCGCTCACCACGGTAAAGCCATAGCTCTCGGCGACATCACTATTAACATTATAAAGGTATACTTTCTTCGCCGTATCGGTCAACGGCAGCAAGTCGCCGTTATTTTTCAATAACACATGGGATTTACTTTGCGCAGCTTGTGCCTTAGCCTGGAAATCACTGTTCCCCACCAAAGCAACCGCCTGCGCGACATCCACATAAGGGTTTTCAAATAACCCCTGCTGGAATTTCTGCAGCAAAATACGCGAAACGGCCTGATCAATTCGAGTTTCAGTAATTAAACCTTCATTGACCGCTGCTAACAGATAACTGGGATCGTCGACTCCGCCAAACTGATCCACCCCGGCATTAACCGCTTTAGCATAACGATCTTTAATCGAGAGGTTTTCAACACCCCAGGACATGCCCATTTTGCCTATAATGCTCCATGGACTGACGCCTGCGGCCACCTGCTCAGGGCTCAAGCCGGTAATACACTCCTCAACACAATCATTAACGATCAGCCAGTCACTTAACACAACCCCCTCGAAGCCGTAATCGCCGCGCAGAATATCGTTAAGCACCTGCTTATTAAATCCGAAGCCGACAGATTCAATGGTTTCACCCTTATAGGTTAAATCCTCCGGCTGGCCATAATAGGGCATTACCGAAGCCACTTTTGCATTAAATGCCCCTTCAAAAGGGACTAGGTGATAAGCAAAATTATCTCCAGGATAAGCCTGCTCTTTACCAAAGTAGTTGTGCGCATCCAAGCCATTTTTTTGCGGCCCGCCGCCAGCAAAGTGTTTTACTACGGTTACCACACTGTCTTCGACTAAACCGTTATTGCCGTGCTGAAAACCTTCAATATAGGCCTGCACTAATCCTTTTGATGTTAGGTTATCTTCACCAAAAGTACCGCTAATTCTTCCCCAACGCGGCTCAGTCGCTAAATCCGCCTGTGGAGAAAGCGCGATTTGGATGCCCACCGCACGATACTCCTGACGCGCAATATCAGCGAACTCTTCGACTAAATCCGCATCATTAACCGCTGCAAAACCAAGTGTTTCCGGCCACTGTGAAAAATCACCGGCACCGACACTGGTCGCATTGGGATCATTAACAAAATGGTTGCGCGGATCGCTACTGATACTCATCGGGATACCAAAACCAATGCTTTCGGCCACGGCCTGCAAGCTATTGTTATCCGTTGCAATTAAAGCCGGATCGCCGCCCATCCTAGTAATAAAAGTATTGACCAGATTGGTTTTTAAAACGCTGTCCATGGCCGAAAGATCGACTCGCCCGTTACCATCCAGTGTCAGGGTACCATGCATCATCAGCCCCACTTTTTCAGCCAGGGATAATCGTCCGATTAAATCGTCCACACGCACTTTGTCACTAAGACGCCAATCCTCATAGGGTGTTAACTTTCCATCGCGGTCAAGATCTTTAAATTGGTAGTTATCATCACTGATAAGCGTTGCCGAGCTGGTACCTAAATCAGCTTGTTCAACTCGATTGTCAGAATTAGAATTACAACCACTGAGCAGGGCGATGCCCGTGAGCCCCAAAACCGGCATCATATATTTTGCTTTCATTTTTCTATTCACTCCCAATATAAAATTATTGCTATACAGCCGCGCTATAGTAGAAGTAAAAATCAGTCCGTCCTTTACATCTCCCGCCATAAAATTACCATTTAACGTCAAGCCGCCAATAGTGTGATCTGCATTGGCAGGTTACATTTAGTTACCTTTTAGACATACCTCATTCCCTGTACCATCCGGTTATAGTGCTGAGTAATTGACAATATAACAGGGGCCATTATGAAAAGTGTTGCTAATCGCGTTTCATTGCATTTTTACAATCAACTGGAAAAACAGGGTGTCAAAGCAAAAGCCTTATTTGCATCCGCGGGTATCCTCCATGAGCAGTTAACCATCCCTGATGGCCGCATTGATGCACCACGTCACTATAAAATGCTGGAGCAGGTTGAGCCTTATATGGGGGGGATAGAACAGCTGCCTAGTAAAAACATCAATGTGCTTTTTC
>DATCZZ010000313.1:0-3357 GCA_036525635.1 Psychromonas sp.
TCTGCACTGTGACCTGGTGTGGTTTGCACATGATTTCAACTCTGCCGGTCTTAATATTGACCACCTCAGTGCCTAACTTGTCACCCAAACTATTAGTCATCATCACCATTAAACCCGGTGCAATAAATTGAGCTTCATCCCATAAATGTTCCATTTCCTCCCCCTTTTTTTTAAGCGCCAGCAACAAAAACATTATCAGGTTAAACCTGTCCGGAGCTGCAGAGATAGTAGTTCGCTACGTTTCTCAGCTAAATATTTTTGGGGCTTTTAAAACCAAATTTCCTCACCATATTCAACAATATGAGTGGTTTTATGCAGCCGCTCTTCAATAACCCCTTTAAAAATAGCTTGCTGGTGAGGTTCGCCGTGTATTAAAAACACCTTATCAAGTTTGTCAAACTCAGCCATCCAGGCCAACAGATCGCTTTGATCTGCATGTGCTGAAAATCCATTGATCATATGTATCTGGGCATTCACTTTTATATTTTCGTGATACAGCTGGATAGACTCTGCGCCATCGATCATTTGCCGCCCCAGCGTGCCCTCCACCTGATAACCGACAAATATGACACTGTTAAGCTTATCCCATAGCCGGTGTTTAAAGTGGTGCAGAATTCGTCCACCGGTACACATCCCACTACCGGCGATAATAATGCAGCCGCTTTCCTGCTCATTAATCAGCATAGAATCCTGGCTTTTAAGTGCGTATTGCAGATAGGGAAAGTCAAACACAGTGCCGTCTCGTTGCAGCAGTTTATCGGCTGAAGCATTTAGTTCATGATGGTAATTGGTATAGATTTGCGTGGCGCGTATGGCCATCGGAGAGTCTAAAAACACCCTGCAGACGGGAAGTTCATCGTTATAATACATCTGTTTAAGCAGCAGCAGAATCTCTTGCGTCCGCTCAATTGCAAAGGAGGGGATCAATACATTGCCCTCATTTTTTAAGGTATTGATAACGATCTCTTTAAACTCATCGACGGTCCCTTGTAAGCTGCGATGATCGCGATCACCATAGGTTGACTCAATATAAAGCGCATCCGTTGATTTTACCACGGAGGGTGCCGGCATGATTAAATCATCACGGCCGCCCAAGTCACCACTAAAAACGACCGATTTTGCGAGACCTTCCTCTACGAACTCCACTTGAATGGTTGCAGAGCCGAGAATGTGTCCGGCGTTTCTGAAGGTGACCTTGACGTCGGGTGCAACTTGTATAGCCTTATTGTAGTCGGCATATTGAATGGTTAAATCAAACACGGCTTTCGCATCGTCGGTGCTATAGATAGGGGGACGAAGCAATTTTTCCTGACCGGATCTTTTCGCTTTTTTCAGTGCCGTTTTATAGTCCTCTTCGGCAATTTTGGCGCTGTCCATTAAGATCACCTCAGCCAGGTCCATCGTTGCCCTTAAAGCGATCACTTTACCGTCAAAACCTTCTTTGACCAGTTTAGGAATACGTCCGACATGATCCAGGTGGGCATGAGTAATTAGCAGGATATTGACCTTTTTGGGATCAAAATCAAAAGGTTCAAAAGTCCGGTTTTCATCGCTGCCTTGAAAGTAACCGCAATCGACCAGAATTTTAGGTCCTTTTTTAAGTTGCAAAAAATGACATGAACCAGTAACCGTCTGAGCGGCACCAAATGATTGAATGATGGCCATAAACAATCCCCCTCTTCAGTGGTTTGGGTATACATTGAATATAGCATGCATATTTATAAGAGGGGAAAATAGGAAAAGATAGATTACTGTTGGTGAACTTTGTCTTATAAAAATCTAAATAAATGTCGGATCAATCTTGCTGTCTAAGAGCAAAAATTACCAGCCAATATCCGCTACTGAGCAGAACCTATCTTTTTTAATTTATCCCTGGCAGCGAGACTTCCCTGCGCAGCCGCTTTTTGCCACCACTTTATGGCTTCCGAAGAATTTTTCGGCACACCTAAACCAAGATCGTAAATGGTAGCAAGGCTAAGTTGCGCATTAACATGTCCCTGCCGTGCAGCCTTATGCCACCAAAGAGCAGCTTCGCTCGCGTTATGGGCGACACCGAGCCCCAGCATATACATAAGCGCAAGGTTATTTTGACCCGCAGCATGCCCCTGCAGCGCGGCCTTTTTATACCACATAAAAGCTTTAGCATTGTCCTGGCGAATCCCGAGGCCGCCCTTGTACATACTGCCGAGATTAACCTGAGAATTAGCAAGCCCCTGTTCAGCGGCTTTTGTAAACCACTTGAAAGCCTCCGGGTAACTCTTGGATACCCCGCTACCTGCCATATACATAACCCCAAGATTATGCTGAGAGGCAGCGTCTCCCCGCTCAGCAGAAATGCGATAGGCTTTTGCCTGTTGTTGTTCGGTTATCCCGCACTCAGCAGAGGATATGAACATAGCAAGCAGCACAAAAATGATCTGTCTGTGCATAACAGCCTCCTCCTCGCCTTTTTGAATGGCTTAACCTATTCATAATAAGCAACATTAAATCACCAGAAATCGCACCGTGCCGGTCATTTCTGTCACTGAAAGTATAGTATCTAATAGCTATCCGCATAACCAACTGCTCCACCCAATTAAGGATAGCAGCGCTGTTTTTGCTTATTTTTCCTATGCTATTTTCATTTTCGGGATCTGGGAGTGGTTTGCTTTTCAGCCTGATTTAGGTGGTGATAGGAGTTGCCATTAAGCAAACTATTTTATTTTCCGGCAAACAGTAAGGGATTTCACTAGCGGTAATTCGACATATAAAACTCTCATAGGCAAAGAAACAAAACTCACCTGCTGTAAACTCATTTTCAATATTTATTGTCCATTTTTTGAACTTGATTTCTACCGTTTGCTTTTGCACTGTATAATGCCAAATCGGCCCTGCTGATCAGCTTTTCCAGCGTCTCATCATGATGATACTGGCTACCCCCGATGCTGATGGTGATAGAGATATTCACGCCCTTTTGTTGGTATGAATTTTGCTCCACGCTCAGCCGTAGTTTTTCTGCAACAATCAGGCTTTCGTCAATATTTACTTTTGGCAGTAAAACAACAAACTCTTCCCCACCATACCGAACAAACAGATCATCAGCTCTTAATATTTTTTGTATAGTTGCCACAAAATATTTCAATATATTATCGCCTACGAGATGACCATAGTTATCATTAATTTTTTTAAAATGATCAATATCTATCAGCAGCAATGATAGTGGCTCATTGAATTCACGAGATCTATTAAAAAGCGAGACCGATCTTTCAAAGAGATAGTGTCGGTTGAAAATGTCAGTCAGGTTATCTTTAAAAGCAACATTTTGTAAAATTTCTTTTGAGCGTTCTATCTTGTGAGTTCTCTCTTTTATTTTTCTTT
>DATCZZ010000314.1:0-2082 GCA_036525635.1 Psychromonas sp.
GTATGAATTTCATCTATAAATAAAATAGCGTTAGTTTGCGACTCAAGTTGATTCAATACAGTTTTGAAACGCTGCTCAAACTCCCCCCGATATTTGGTACCGGCGAGCAATGCGCCCATATCTAATGAAAAAACGATATTATCGGCAATAACCTCTGGCACATTTTCATTGACAATACGATAAGCCAAACCTTCAGCAATAGCCGTCTTACCAACACCAGCCTCACCGACTAATAATGGATTGTTTTTACGGCGGCGACACAAAACTTGTATACAGCGTTCGACTTCTTTATCCCGACCAATGAGAGGATCAATAGCGCCTGCCTCCACCTGCTCATTCAGGTTAATTGTGTAAGGCATCTTTTCTGAAGGCTCAACCTCTATTTCATTATGTTCAGATTCTTGTGCTTGAAAAATAGGCAGAATAGACTCTGGGGGTTTACTTATTCCGTGAGAAAGGTAGTTAACAACATCTAAGCGAGAGAGATGAGCCTTTTTTAAAAGATAAACGGCCTGAGACTCCTGCTCGCTAAAAATGGCAACTAACACACTGCCCGCTGAAACTTCCGTGCTGCCTGAAGATTGCACATGAAAAATAGCCCGTTGTAAGACACGCTCAAAAGCAATTGTTGGTTGGATTTCAATTTCCTGGGTGTGCACTTCAGGTCTGGATGGGGTAGTTTCCAAAAACGAAATAATCTCTAAATGCAAAGAGACTATATCAACCGAGCAAGCATTCAATAGGGTTTTAATCTCATCATTTTCTAACAAGGCTAATAACAAATGCTCGACCGTCATAAATTCATGCGATTTTTCAAAGGCAATTCGGAAGGCTAAATCTAAACTATTTTCTAACGCTTTATCTAACATAAAAGCCCCTTGAATGTTAATCACTAAAAATATGTAGTGGCATTATTAATATTAAGTAACAAATATCTTCCTTGACTTATGATTCTTTTTCCATAGAAGAACGTAATGGATGCTCATTTTTTCTCGCATAATTCATCACTTGCATGACTTTTGTTTCTGCGATTTCGGCAGTAAAAGTCCCACAAACTCCAACCCCTTTATAATGGACATTCAGCATCACCTCCGTTGCTTTCTGATTGTCTAATTGAAAGAAGCGCTGCAGTACATCAATAACAAAGTCCATCGGCGTATAATCATCATTATGCAATAAAACGTTATACATTGAAGGAGGGATCAATTTTGTTTCAATCTTCTCGATCGTGGCAGCTTCATTACCTGTTTTTGGACTCTTTTTTTCACTCATCTTTAAGTCTAGTCTTATTTAATAAAGTTACGCAAAAATTCACTTCTAGCCCTGAAGCTAATTTAGAACCTTAGATTAATCTTTAGTTAGTAAATGTGCAATTAGAGAGTTTAAATATGGTGTCATGTGCCGAAATAGTGTTTGATTTTATTAATAATCTGATAATCACGGGGTGGTTTTTCTCGTTTATTGCTGCAACTTTACCAAACAGCCCGCTTTAACTTAGTGACAAATATATGACCTAAAAGTGCCGCAGATGTTCAATAAATAATTAAATTGTTTTTATTTACTGCTGGCAATTAATAAATGGTGAAATACCGAGAGATCTTAATACAACAGATAGATAGATAGAATATTTTTCCCGGTAATACAAAGGGCCCTATCAAGGAAGATTAGCGCCCTTTTTGTGACTTTAATCTAAGGATAGATAATGCACTACTTGATTCGAACTGCCGCGCCATGGCAGGTTTGGATCAGCTAAGCTTTGTTCAAACTTGCCATCGATTAAAACATTCGTCAGCGCAACGATTTGCTGTTGCAGCGCATTAAGCTCTTCCAGCAAATAGCCAGTCCATAACCAGATATCTTTGTCTTTACACTCAGATTTAACCCGCTGTATTAATTTTAGCACTTGTGCTGCATTGGCAGGATGAAGCGGATCCCCCCCGGATAGGGTTAATCCTTGTTTTTTAATACGGGTATCATTGAGATCCGCAATAATTTGGTCAGCCAACTCATCGGTAAATAACGCTCCCGCATCGGGTGACCAGGTGGATTGGTTATAACAACCTTTACATTGATGGATACAGC
>DATCZZ010000315.1:0-6603 GCA_036525635.1 Psychromonas sp.
AGCAACTCGCCGTGGCTCCAGTAAAACGATCTTTTTACCCTTTAAAAAAGGCGCTGCAAGCAGGCTTAACGGCACAGCGGTTGATTTACCCGCTCCCGGCTCAGCCTGCAGCACCAGCGCCGCGTGTTGGCTTAATGTTTCTTGTATTTGCGGAATAAAATCATGAATTGGCAGCACGTATGAAATAGCCTGAATAGAGTTGAATGTTGTAAATACTGCGCATTATAACGTAAAACCGGACTGAAGGTTATTTACTGACGGAAACTTACCCGCACAGTTCACAAGTAGTGACGAATAAGTTTTCTATAAACAGGAGCAGCCACAAAAACCGCTTATTTTACCGCCACTCTGCGCGATCCGTAACACTCTCTGAGAAAAAATCAGCAAACTTAAGCTGCGCTTTTTAACGACCTATTCAGCAGCTCAAGGGGGCAAACAATTATCCAAAAAATAAAAACAAAAAAACTAACAACTATGTGCAATGCTATACACTTTTATAAAAATTAAAATAAAAGCAACTTAAATCGACAAAGGTTAATTGACTGGTTATAATTTACTTGCTATAGATACCCGCCGAAAATAAAAGGCACCATTTTAACGCAACTTTTCTATAATTTAATTATCATTTTGCCACTGTATTAGTGCCTGCATTTAGCAAAATCAATCGTGTATCAATTGAAGGAATTATCTATGCCAACTCAAATAAAAAAAACATTAGGCATTTTAGCCATTGCCGGGGTGGAACCGTATAAATTAAAAAGCGGTGAAGAATACATGAGTAAAGAGCAACTTGAGCATTTTACAAAGATCCTTAATGCATGGCGCAATCAATTACGTCAGGAAGTTGATCGTACTGTTGGCCATATGAAAGATGAAGCGGCTAATTTTCCCGATCCAGTGGATCGCGCGACACAAGAAGAAGAGTTTAGTTTAGAGTTACGTGCTCGTGATCGTGAACGCCATCTGATTAAGAAGATCTCAAAAACCTTGAACAAATTGGAAGAAGGTGATTTTGGTTACTGTGAATCCTGTGGCGTAGAAATCGGCATTCGCCGCTTAGAAGCTCGCCCGACTGCTGATTTATGTATTGACTGTAAAACATTAGCTGAAATCAAAGAGAAACAAATCGTTGGTTAAAAATCTACCTTCTGTTAAACAAACGGTTAGCCATGCGCTAACCGTTTTTGTTTATGTGCTTAGTTTTGTCTAAAGCGGCTCCCTATAGGGGGCGTTTTGCCCCCTCCCCCTCAGGCGCCCTGCACTTCGGCTCTTTAGTCGCAGCGTTAGGTAGTTATCTGCAGGCCAGATCTCAACAGGGATCATGGCAAGTCCGTATTGAAGATATCGATCCTCCCCGAGAGGTCCAAGGCGCTGCACAGGATATTCTGCAAACGTTACAAGCTTACGGGCTGCACTGGGATGGTGAGGTTATATATCAGAGCAACAACAGCCAATCTTATGAACAGATTTTATCGCAATGGTCAGCGCAGCAACGTTGTTACGCCTGTACCTGCACTCGTAAAATAATCCAACAAAGTGGCGGCCTTTACCGGGCAATTTGCCGGGATAAAAAGCTTCCGGAAAAAAACCATGCCCTGCGTATTAATTTGCAGAATGTTGCCCATCCTGTGGAACATTTTGAGGATCTCCTGCAAGGCAGTATCTCTTTGGATCCGCTCCAGGCAAGGGAAGATTTTATTATCAAACGCAAAGACGGGTTATATGCATATAACCTTGCGGTCGTTATCGATGATATCAATCAGGGTATAACCGAAGTGGTCCGTGGAGCCGATCTGTTGTACACCACGGGTAAGCAAATTACTTTGTACCAGCTGTTAAATAAAAAACCACCCACTTACTTACACCTGCCGGTTGCGGTAACCGCACCCGGCAAAAAATTGTCAAAACAAAACCACGCACTGGCAATCAGTAAAGATAATCCAATGCCGACATTATTAGCTGCATTGGAGTTTCTCGGGCACACAGTGCCGAAACAACTTCATGCAACAAGTTGCTCCACAATACTGGCGTGGGCAATACAAAACTGGTCGCTGGAGAAGCTGCCCAAACATACTGAAATTCAAATAAAAAATTAATTTGTTTTTCACTATCTGCGCACATAAAATAGGCGCATATTTTGCCTAAGAACAATTATTGAGGATAGAGTTATTAAACGATTAAGTAAATTCGTTAAAAAAGTGTTTACCAAAAAAAGTAAACCCGCAGAAATGCCTGCAGTGCCAACATTAGATGCCTTTAAAATACCACGTGAGCAACATTGTATCTCCCGTAAAGACATAGATGAAAATGCATTAAAGGTACTTTACCGCCTCCACAATGCCGGATTCAGGGCTCTATTGGTTGGCGGCGGCGTGCGTGATCTCTTGCTCGGGCTAAAACCTAAGGATTTTGATATAACCACGGATGCGACTCCGGAAGAGGTTAAAGCGCTATTCCGCAACTGCCGCTTAATTGGCCGTCGTTTTCGTCTTGCACATATTTTATTTGGTCGTGAAGTCATTGAAGTGGCTACTTTTCGCGGGCATCACGATGAAGAGAACGCACAGGACAAGCAGAAAGTACATCAGTCGCAGGAAGGAATGCTGCTGCGCGATAATGTTTACGGCTCATTAGAAGAAGATTCAGAACGTCGTGATTTTACCGTTAACGCGCTGTATTACGACATTGCTGATTTTTCTATTTACGATTTTTTCAACGGCATGGCGGATCTCAAACAGCGCAAGCTAACCTTAATCGGAGATCCTGAAGTACGCTACCGGGAAGATCCGGTGCGCATGCTGCGTGCTATCCGTTTTTCGGCAAAATTAGGGCTTACTATCAGTGACGAGTGTGCTGAACCTATTCGCCGTTTAGCCCCCCTTCTGCAGGATATTCCTGCCGCACGTCATTTTGATGAAGTGATAAAATTACTGCTTTCAGGCCAGGGTTTAATTACTTACCGCTTATTAAAAGAGCACAAACTATTACAAATGTTATTTCCCATCCTATTCAAAGATGGCGAAGATGATAAAGCCAACAAACTGATTGAACATGCCCTGATCGATACTGATCAGAGAATTGCCCAAGGCAAACGTTTAACCCCCGCTTATATTTACGCAATTATGCTTTGGTATCCGCTTGAGCAACGTGCACAGGAGATGGCCTTTGAAAGCGGCATGGAGTACCATGATGCCTTTCTATTAGCCATGAACGAAGTGCTGAGCATCCAAGTGAAAACCATTGCTATTCCGAAGCGTTTTACTTCCGTTATCCGAGATATTTGGATGTTACAGCTACGTTTGCCACGCGTTGGCGGCAAACGGGCACAGCGTGTTTACCACCATATTAAATTCCGTGCGGCGTTCGACTTTTTATCACTGCGCGCCAAAGTAGAACAAAGCAGAGAACTTGCTGAATTAACTGCGTGGTGGCAGGAGTATCAAGCGCATAATAAATTACCGGAGCACAGTTACACGGGCAGTGCGAATAAAGCGACTGAATTTAAACCCGCTGATAAGAAGCCTTATAAAAAACGCAGGTATGCACATAACAAAGGTAAAAAAACAGAGGCGCGGACAGTTGATTAGCTATATTGGCGTAGGCAGCAATCAAGCGGATCCGATCCGGCAGGCAAGGCTGGCAATTGAGGCCCTGCGGCACTTACCCAATAGCCTGTTTTGTAAGTGCTCCTCCCTGTACTGCAGTACCCCGATGGGGCCGCAAGACCAACCTGACTATATTAATGCCGTTGTTAAAATTGATACGCAATTAACGGCTATAGAACTGCTCGATGAGTTACAAAAAATAGAGCTGTCACAGGGGCGAGTTCGCAAAGAAAACCGTTGGGGACCACGGACGTTAGATCTTGATATTATTTTATACGGCAATGAAGTAATAAATACCCCCCGTTTAACCATTCCTCATTATGGAATGAAGGAGCGTGAGTTTGTCCTCTACCCGTTATTAGAAATTGCCGGGGAGTTACATTTACCCGATGGACAGGGACTATCAGAACTGACTGAAAAATGTAATAAAAATGGCTTGCTCCGCATTAGCAGTTGAATAAAAAATGTACCCCAGTAAAATAGCAGAACTCCTATACCCGACTTAATGATAACCCATCTACAATTTTAGGTCTTTTAGGTATAATACCAAGCACATTAATCATCGGCTGATTAGAGATGGTTTAAATTAACGTGAATTTAGTGATTAATTATTTTGAACATCTTTATTAACTATCGCAAGCTGCTCAAAATTATTACAGGCAACGTTTTTTAAATTAGAACAACAAGTTGCCTTCATTAAGAGTTTTCTCTCGTTTTTTTCTGCTGCTACAATAACAACTTAATTAATGCGGCAGGTATCAACATAATTTCAATTTTGGAGCAATCATGGCTAAAGTTAGCGTTTCTCGTCTGGCTAAAATGAAACAGGACAATCAAAAAATAACTTGTATGACCGCATATGATGCGAGTTTTGCGGCTATTTTTGACCAAGCAGGCATCCAAGTATTATTAATAGGTGACTCTCTTGGTATGGTATTACAGGGACATGATTCAACTCTGCCGGTAACTGTTAATGATATCAAATACCACACAGCCTCTGTTGTCAGTACCGCTAAAAATTCGTTTATTATCTCAGACTTACCTTTTATGAGCTATGCAACATTAGAAAGTACCTATGAAAATGCCGCCATACTGATGCGTGCAGGCGCAAATATGGTAAAAATTGAGGGTGGAAAATGGCTTGCTGATTCCGTGAAAGGGTTAGTTGAACGGGGGGTGCCTGTCTGTGGTCACCTCGGATTAACACCACAATCAGTCAACATCTTTGGTGGTTATAAAGTGCAGGGGCGCGAGAATGAGCAAGCCGAAGAGCTGCTCAACGACGCGTTAATACTGCAGGAAGCGGGTATACAACTATTAGTACTGGAATGCGTTCCGGTGAGTTTGGCAGAGCGTATCACTAAAGCGCTGCATATTCCGGTGATCGGGATTGGTGCAGGCAGTGAAACCGATGGACAAATATTAGTGATGCACGATGCCTTTGGCATCTCGGCCGGTTTTTGCCCCAAATTCTCTAAGAACTTCCTGCTTGAAACGGGCGATATTCGCCGAGCAGTACTTCTTTATAAAGAACAAGTTGAAAGTGGACAATTTCCTTCTGCCGAACACAGTTTTTACTAAGTATATTGGCAGAGAAAAACATGCTTACTATTAATGATCCAATACAATTACGTGAAAAGATAAAAGAACTTAAGCTGCAAGGTAAAAAAATTGCCTTTGTACCTACCATGGGAAATTTGCATGACGGGCATTTAACTCTGGTGCGAGAAGCTAAGAAAAAGGCAAGCATCGTCGTGGTGAGTATTTTTGTTAACCCGATGCAGTTTAATAATGCGCAGGATTTGGAAAACTACCCCAAAACACTTACGGAAGATTGTGAAAAACTGACAGCAGAAGGCGTCAATATTGTTTTTACTCCTGAAGCAGAAACCATTTATCCCAATGGGTTAGCTGTGCAAACCTATGTAGAGGTGCCGGTTTTATCCGATTGTTTAGAGGGGGAACTGCGTCCGGGGCATTTCCGGGGAATGAGTACAATAGTGAATAAACTCTTTAATCTTGTGCAACCCGATTATGCCTGTTTTGGTGAAAAAGACTTTCAGCAGTTAGCCATTGTTAAACAGATGGTATCTGATTTAGCAATGCCGATTGAGATCATCCCGGTTGCCACGGTGCGCGAAAAGAATGGCCTGGCCATGAGTTCGCGCAACAATAAACTGAGCAGCTCAGAAAAAGAGCAAGCACCTTTTTTAGCAAAAGTGATGAATAAATTAGCACTCGATGTGCAGGCTAAGCAGACTGAGTTATCAATATTAATAGATGATGCTTCAAGAGAGCTTGATAACGCAGGTTTCCACACCGATGCTATCCATATAGTAGATGCGCAAACCTTGCAGGCAGTAAACGAGCAGAGTCGGGAAGCGGTTATTTTAATGGCTGCTTTTTTAGGTAATACACGCTTGATTGACAACAAGGTAATAAGCCTAAACAGCCCCAATAGAAGCATTCAGGTTTAAGCTATTTACCCGAATCAATTAACAATTTAATATTTTAATGGTATAAATTTGATTTTTATCAATACCAACCATAGCGCCAGCTTTCGGATCCGGTATTCATTTGCACCATTAAAGATTTTACTTTATAGTCGCCCTGTTGAAAAAAACAGCGATGACTTATCCAGAAAATAAAGGTTTTGTATGAAAAAAACGATGCTTACTGGCAAACTTCACCAAGCGAGAGTGACGCACGCCGAATTAAACTATGAAGGTTCATGTGCCATCGATCAGGATTTCTTGGATCAATCAGGCATTCTCGAATATGAGAAAATTGAGATTTACAATATCGAAAATGGAGCGCGTTTTTCAACCTACGCAATTTCAGGCGAACGTGGTTCAAAAATCATCTCTGTGAATGGCGCAGCAGCGCGAATGGCTGCAGTAGGCGACCGTGTTATTATCTGTGCTTATGCAAGCT
Organism: Psychromonas sp.; assembly: GCA_036525635.1. Lineage (GTDB taxonomy): Bacteria > Pseudomonadota > Gammaproteobacteria > Enterobacterales > Psychromonadaceae > Psychromonas. The sequence goes on from DATCZZ010000315.1 coordinate 6,540, forward strand.
TAAATACAGCCGAAATAGTAAATCACAAGCCAAGCTTAGTGTATTTAGATGCGCAAAATAATAT
>DATCZZ010000316.1:0-2523 GCA_036525635.1 Psychromonas sp.
GGCAGATACCAGCCTCTCCTGGTTGGGCTTTATGGCCTTTGCGGAAGGTGTTTTATTACCTCTTTGGCTGCTGCTGTTATGGGCTCATTTTGCTGTAACACTTAACCATGGTATGTCCTGGTTGAATAAAATCCCCCTTTATTTGCAAGTTGTGTTTGGCGGTGTATTTGGCCCGTTAAGTTATTACGCCGGTTACAAATTGGGTGCCGTTTATTTTCCGCCGCCCGATTGGCAGACCTTATTTATAATGACAGTGATCTGGTCGACTCTTTTACCCGTATATTTACTGTTATCGCGAATATATGGGGCTCGTTATGAATATTCTGCACAAAAATCCAGTTAGAAAAAATGCGTTAGTGGTGTTTAGTTTGGCTGTTGGTTTGCTTTTTTTTAATCCGCTGTATGCAGATGTTACCGCGCAACTTAAAACTGTCGGCAAGGGAGATCTGTCCTGGTTCTTGATGGATATATATCAGGCTTCATTACACAGTGCAGATGGTGTTTACGCCGACAAAAAATACCCGCAAGCATTAAAAATTCGATATCAACGCTCTTTCAAGAAGCAGTGGCTTGTTGATGCCACTGCTAAAGAGTGGCAAAAAATGGCTATTACCCGTCAACAATATAACCCCTGGTTAAGGCAGTTATCTACCTTGTGGCCAGATGTAAAAAGTGGCGATACCATCACTTTTTTCGTCGCTGAAAATGGTCAGGGCAGTTTTTATCACAATGACATATTATTGGGAGAGGTAGAGAACCCTGATTTAGCCGATGCATTTCTTGATATTTGGTTAGCAAAAAATACCAGCCAACCTCGCTTACGCAGACAATTAATAGGTGAATAACATGAAAACAATGATCATTTTAATTTTAAGTCTGACCGTTTTTGCCTGCAGCTCGCAAAGCTTAGACGATTATGCCAATACGTCTCCGCGTTTTGATGTCGAAAGTTATTTTAAAGGGCCATTACAAGCACAAGGTATTGTATTGGATCGTGGCGGCAAAGTGACCCGACGTTTTACCGTAGAAATGCTGGGCACCTGGCAGGGAACGCGAGGTAAATTAGAGGAGTGGTTTATCTTTGATGATGGCGAAAAGACTACTCGTACCTGGCGGATTACTAAATTAAGTGATGGACGTTATAGTGGTACCGCGGGTGATGTGGTCGGCACCGCAGATGGTGAAAGTGGCGGTTTTGCACTGCACTGGGATTACCAGTTGGATTTGCCCTACGACGGCAAATTGGTGCGTGTGACTTTTGATGACTGGTTATATCAAGTGGATACTAATGTAGTGATAAATCGAAGTTTTATTACCAAATGGGGCTTCCGGGTTGGTGAGGTGATTTTGGTGATCACTAAAAAATAGTTTTTTTATTCTAAGTCGATACCTCGTAACAAAGACTAAAACGCGAAAGGCCAACACGGTCCAATCAATCCTGCTGCTTAAAATGACTGATAAGATCGGTTTTTTCAAGCTCACACGACAGCAATTTTTCAATTAAACACCTTGCTTCCATCTATTTTCCGCTGCTTTGGTGCTGTCAGCAAAACAGTTTGGGCAACTGTTAAGGCAAAAATAATAGATTATTTTTGTGCAACGTCAGACTGTTTATTTGTACAGATTGGTCTTTTTCCTAAGATGAAAACCTACAGTGCTATAAAATTGTATTAAGGCAGTTTAATTCTGCGGGTTGATATGCAAACAGGCCGCTCATTTTTCATCACTAAGAATATAAAATTATACTGGAAAATGAATTTTTAATCGTTTATTTTACATAAAAACCGTTTTGAGATTTGTCTTTTTTTATTTCAATTTCGCATTTTGAAGCCTTATTTTATGTCTACTGCGTATAAAAAAGAAATGAATGAGGTATTTTTGATAAGCCGTTTCATGAAAATATCTCTTATTTAACAATGTGTTAACAAAGAAAAATTGTCAGCTTAACAAAATTGGATTTTATGTTGTTGAGACGGTAGAATGAGTGAAATATAACCCCTGTTATTAGAACGATTATAGAGCAATAATATACAAGGCAATGTTCTTGTATAAGGGCGCTGTTGGCGTTATTTTTTGAATTAGGAAGTTTTTTTAAAGTGCATTTTTGCCCTATAAAGCAGTTTCCTTTCCATAAAATAATATTTAATTGCTTAGTTGTGTGTTTACCTACAAATTAAGCCTTAACTAGCACTTTGAAAACATGATATGTAAAACAGTATAAGTTCACTTTACCGTTTTATCTTGAAGGACGTATTTATGACTAATATAGAGCAAAACGCTCAAGGCCTTTATGTGCCAGAGATGGAACATGATGCCTGTGGTATCGGCTTTGTTGCACATTTAAAAAATAGCAAGTCACATCAAATTGTGACTCAAGCCTTAGATATGCTCGCACGTATGGAGCACCGCGGTGGCCAAGGCTGCGATCCATGTAGTGGCGATGGTGCTGGTATTCTTTTACAAAAACCGCATGAATTTTTAGTAAATGAAGCGTTAAAAGTTGGCATTACCTTACCGAAGTTT
>DATCZZ010000317.1:0-5474 GCA_036525635.1 Psychromonas sp.
CACTATCAATGCAGGTTAACGGGGTAGGGGAATTTATTAATGACTTCCTGGATGACACTGTGTTGTTTGCTTCCGCCTCGGCATCACAGACACTTCCTGATGATGGCATGGCGATGCTAGGCTCATTAGATAAAGAGAGCGGCTATTCATACTGGGTGGGTGCGACCTTCCCGGCCTTTTTTGAGGGGGATCGCTTTGGCCTGGAGTACAACCACGGGTCTAAATACTGGCGCTCATTCACTTACGGTGAAGATACTTTGATTGGCTCAAAACTGGCGGCACGCGGCGATGCTTATGAAGCTTATTATAATATCCCGATCATAGGTGAGTCGTTATACTTCCAGCTCCGTTATACCTACATCAAATATGATTACACAGGCAGTAACGGATTTTTTGGCAGTGCAAGCGGGACACCAACAGCGATGTCTGAGGTTAGTGCATCTGGTCATGGCGGTATGTACGTCGAAAGCGCTCAGGACATACGGGCAATGATCCGTTATAACTACTAAGCTCAGTTAAAAAACTGCATCAGTTGAGCTGTAACATTAAGGCATAAACACTGTTTTTACTAAAAGTTGTTTATGCCTTTTTTATATCTCCCAGCCTATTTAAACATGCCGTCGCCAGTCTGATCGATGAACATTTTACATTTTAACAGGGTCAGTTCAGCGGCTTGATCGGCACTTACCTGGGTGTCAGAGCGGATAAACTGATGCTGTTTAAGTGTTTCCCCTTCACCCTTTTCAATTATGGCTGCAACACGATATTGCCCGCCGTCTGCCATTGGCTGTGGTGTAATGGTAAAACCTTTGTATTCAACTGCAGGGAAAACCGCAGCAGGGGCTGGTTTAGCGCCGAATAACTGTACTATTTGTTTAAAAAATCCCATTTTACACCCTTATTTTTGTCTCAAACGGTTAGTCTATATATTTATCTATTTTAATCATATCAAGAGCTTTCTGCATTACCGAATTGCACTGAGCAACGCTTATACCCAAACTATTAATAAAGAATTACATATTATCTGCACGCTCAGTAATACATTCATAGGAGCCCATTTCGAACTCCCGGCAAATCCATGGACGTTGTTCGTAAATACTACACATCAAGGTATTACGATCTAATGCCGAGCACCAACCATCTTCTGAACGCAGCATCGTTTCACCGCCCCACTCATCCCTGGCTATATACTCATCGGGTACTCCCGTTTCCGAGATGATCATCACCTCAAGACGGCAGCAGCAAGCCTGGCAATTAGCACAACTAATTTCAGCGGCAGGCAGGTTTTTTACGTCAATATTCATAATAAAAGTTACTCTTCAACGCAGCCGATAAATGCGCTGATTAACGCTTCATTTATGCGCGTTTTATAACAACAGATTCCTAAATCAAAAGACTGCAAACGCACAGGGGTAAGCAGGCTTTGGACACGATCCCGTACCGGGCTGTTTTCAACGACGACATCAGGAGCAATACCGACACCGCAGCCCAGCGCAACCATACTGACCAATGCTTCATGCCCTGCTACTTTGGCATAAATTTGTGGTTTACCTACCTTTAAAAGACGGTACCAGGTATCAAAGCGACGGCGAATAGCACCATGCTCAGGCAGAATAAAGGCAACATTTTTCCAGTCTATTTTCGCTTGATTAACCTGTTGCGTCACTGAGCATGGGATAGTCGGGGCGATAATAGAGAGCGGGACTTCAGCCAGTTTTATAAAGTGCAGACGTACGGATAAATTATCCGGGCGGGCAGTGATCGCAAAATCCACCTGATTATCCAAGACCTGATCAACGGCTAAGGCACTATCACCAGTACTCAGCTTAATTTCAACCTTAGGGTGTAAACGTCGAAAGCGATCTAAGATAGGGGCTAAATGGCTATAAGCAGCGGTGACCGAACAATACAGATTGAGCTGCCCTTCTAATTCACTTTTACTTTGATTGATTGAGCGCTTGAGCGAAAGCCATTGTTCAATCTGCTGCACTGCATACTGTTTAAAGACCAGTCCCGCTTCGGTTAACACCACAGAGCGATTGTCGCGAATAAACAGGGAGACACCTAATTCCTCCTCGATACGCTGAATGCTACGGCTCAGGGTTGACGGACTGACGTGCATCGCCTCTGCCGTTTTAGAAAAGTGCAAACTGTTAGCCAGATGTATAAAGAGTTGTAAGGATTTAATCTCCATCTGCTTGTGCTTTATTATTTCACAACGGGAAGATCCTCGCGGCTCCCCCATTCGGACCATGAACCGTCATAGACTGAGATCTTTTGATAACCTGAAAGCGTCGCGGCCAGTGCCAAGATACAAGCTGTCACGCCTGAACCACAACTAAAAATAACGCCTTGCTCTTTGGGTGCAATGGCTTCAAAAATTAACGCAAGCTGATAGGCATCTTTCATCTTATGGTTTTCAAGTAGATTCGCTGAAGGTAGGTTTTTAGCGTTAGGCATATGTCCTGAACGCATACCTGCTCTTGGCTCTGCAGATTGTCCCAAAAATCGCGCTGACGGGCGCGCATCAATAATACACCGCTCATCTGTTTGTGATGCCTGCAGCACCTCTTGCGCATCGCAGATCAGTTCGCTTTGATATTTTGCGATGAAATCACCTTTCGTGACAGGATGGGGTAAACGCTCGCTTTCTACAGGTAAAGCTTTTTCTAACCAGGCAGGAAAACCGCCGTCCAATACGGCGATATTTTCAAATCCCATTGCTTTAAACATCCACCATACACGCGGGCTGGAAAACATACCCACGCTATCGTACACCACAATGGCACTATTTTGATTAATACCAAGATTTTGTACGGATGCCTGAAAGTCCGATTCACTGGGTAACATATGCGGCAGAGCATTTCCGTGGTCACAAATTTCACGGTCAAAATCAAAAAAAAGGGCATTGGGGATGCGCTGTTTAAGCCATTCCAATTTTCCATCACGTTTAACACTGGGCATATGCCAGCTACCGTCCAAAATCACCATGTCAGGATGGTTCAGGTGCCTTTCCAGCCAGCTAACTGAAACCAATGGGCCAGGTACTTGTAACGGGGGCATAATAAATCCTTAAGATAATAATAGGAGTAGAATCTAAGCTCTGTTAAAAATCAATATGACTGCAGAAAAATCCTGATCTTAAACAACTCATTCCATCTTAAATAGATGTTTCAAAATTTGCAATGCAGTATTGCTAATATATCATTTTGCGCAACATTATTTATACGCTATAGTTAGCGCGTCAAAAAAAGCCGACGATATTAAAGAGACTTTTGTCGCGCTTTATCCCCTAACTAATTTTTTGGAGTACCTTGCAATGGCTAACTACTTTAATACCCTTCCTCTACGTGAGAAGTTACATCAACTAGGTCAATGTCGTTTTATGGAGCGCAGCGAATTTGCTGACGGCTGCGATGCCCTAAAAGGCAAAAAAGTAGTTATCATTGGTTGTGGCGCACAAGGTTTAAACCAAGGTTTAAACATGCGTGATTCTGGTCTGGACGTTTCTTACACATTACGTGCTGAAGCGATCGCTGAAAAACGTCAATCATGGAAAAATGCAACGGAAAATGGTTTCACCGTAGGTACTTACGAAGAGCTTATCCCAACAGCGGATCTTTTATGTAACCTGACGCCAGACAAACAACACACTGCAGTTGTTGGTGCGGTTATGCCACTGATGAAAGAAGGTGCAACACTTGCCTACTCTCACGGTTTCAACATCGTTGAAGAAGGTATGCAAGTCCGTGAAGATATCACTGTTATTATGTGTGCACCTAAATGTCCAGGTTCTGAAGTACGTGAAGAGTACAAGCGTGGTTTTGGTGTTCCAACTCTGATCGCGGTTCACCCGGCAAACGATCCGCAAGGCCAAGGCCTTGTATGGGCGAAAGCTTATGCATCTGCAACCGGCGGTGATCGCGCGGGTGTATTAATGTCATCTTTTGTTGCTGAAGTTAAATCTGACCTGATGGGTGAGCAAACTATCCTGTGTGGTATGTTACAAACGGGTGCAATCCTTGGTTATGAAAAAATGGTTGCTGACGGTATTGATCCAAGCTACGCAGTAAAACTGATCCAATACGGTTGGGAAACAGTAACTGAAGGTCTTAAATACGGCGGCATCACCAATATGATGGATCGTCTATCTAACCCGTCTAAAATCAAAGCTTATGATATGTCTCTAGAGCTTAAAGAGATTCTACGTCCGCTATTTAACAAACATATGGATGACATCATTGAAGGTGAATTTTCGAAAACTATGATGGCTGACTGGGCAAATGATGATGCAAACCTACTAAAATGGCGTGCGGCAACAGCTGAAACTGGTTTTGAAAAACAACCAGCTGGCGATATGGAAATTGATGAGCAGGAGTTCTACGATAACGGTATCTTCCTGGTTGCAATGGTTAAAGCTGGTGTTGAGCTTGCATTTGAAGCGATGACTGCATCAGGCATCATTGCAGAGTCAGCTTACTATGAATCTCTACATGAAACACCACTTATCGCAAACACTATTGCACGTAAAAAACTTTACGAAATGAACGTGGTTATCTCTGATACTGCGGAATACGGTTGTTACCTGTTTGATCACGCAGCAAAACCACTGCTTAAGGATTTTGTTAACTCACTAAGCACTGAAATGTTGGGCAAACCATTAACGGTTAAAACTAACTCAGTTGATAACGCACGTTTAATCGAAGTAAACGAAGCGATCCGTACTCACCCTGTTGAAATAGTTGGTAAAAAACTACGTGGTTACATGAAAGACATGAAAACTATCGTAGCAGCTTCTCTATAAGCTAACCCTCTTTAATATTAAAAAAGCCAAGATTTAATCTTGGCTTTTTTGTATCTGAAGATTGAACAATGAGAACTAACCAGCGCTTAACCCGGAAAATTCAAACGCTTATTAAATAGTTTTAATTTGCCAGGCAGTTCGTAATATAATAGCTCTCCGCCCATTCTTAAGAGGGGCTTTTTCTTTAAATTTCTACTGAGTAGCAACATGACTGAACAATACGAAAACCGATTTGGCGGCATTAAACGCTTATACGGCAGTAAGGCGCTTAACAAATTTCAGCAAAGCCACATTTGTGTTATTGGTATTGGTGGTGTTGGCTCATGGGTTGTTGAAGCTTTGGCACGTTCCGGGATCGGTCAAATCACTCTGATTGATATGGATGATATCTGTGTTACCAATACTAACCGTCAGGTGCATGCGTTGGCAGATACTATTGGAGAGACAAAAATAGAAGCGATGGCAGCCCGCTGCCGGTTGATAAACCCTGAAATTAAATTAAATTTAATTGATGATTTTATCGATAAAGAAAATTGCTTTGAATATTTATCAACTGAATTTGACTATATTTTTGATGCCATTGACAGCATCAGAGCAAAAGTAGCATTAATTGCACATTGCAAACGTAATAAGTACCCCCTGCTGACCTGTGGCGGTGCAGGCGGACAGT
>DATCZZ010000318.1:0-3205 GCA_036525635.1 Psychromonas sp.
AGTACGCGAGGGGAACCTCTCTGCTTACTGCTTTATTAGAGCCAGCTGTGGTGATCCTTGCGCTGCCTCTTTATCTGCAGCTGCATCTTATTAAAGCGAAATTTAATGTTATTTTAAGTGCTTGTTTACTGGCTGTACTTATCGCATTCAGTTGTGCTTTATTTCTGATGCCGCTATTGGGGGCCGATTTTCTTACCGCGTCTTCTTTGGCCGGGCAGCATGTGACGACACCCATTGCCATGGAGATTAGCCGTAGCTTAAATGGGATAGTTTCTTTAACTGCTGCGATGGTTGTTTGTGTTGGTATTATCGGCGCAAGCGTTGGTCTGCCCTTTGTTAAATTATGCGGTATTAACGATAATCAGGCACAAGGTGTGGCAATTGGTTGTGCCGCACATGCTCTGGGGACTGCAAAAGTGATGGAAACAGATAAAGTGGCTGGCGCTTTTTCCTCTATTTCACTTATTATCTGCGCAATTTTATCGGCTATTTTAATGCCATTGTTATACGCGTTACTATTTTGACTATAAAAAAACCGAAGTTAATCTTCGGTTTTTTTTGATTTGCGATTTTTATTATAAAGCTAATCAGCAGCGTAGCCATTGGCAGGTAATATTAAACCATCCAGCACAGCCTGATTATTGCGCATGCTTAAACGGCCAGATAAAAACCATTGCACAGCCAGCGGGTAGATTAAATGCTCTTGGGTTAGTACTCTTTCAGCGAGATCTTCCGCGTTATCTTCGGCAAAAACAGGTACTTTAGCCTGTAAAACTGTAGCACCGGAATCTAACTCTTCAGTGACAAAATGGACACTTGCGCCATGTTCTGAATCACCAGCATCAATGGCTCTTTGATGAGTATTTAAGCCTTGATATTTAGGTAATAAAGAAGGGTGGATATTGAGCATCCTGCCCTGATATTTATCAATAAATTGAGCCGTTAATATGCGCATAAAACCAGCCATAACAATAAGATCCGGTTGGTCTTGATCAATTGCTGCCATTAATAAAGCATCATATTCCTCGCGAGAAGTAATACCTTTACTAATAATGGTCTGATTCGGGATACCTGCATCTTGGGCGCGTTGTAAACCGTACGCATCGGCTTTGTTGCTTAGTACGGCAACAATTTCGACACGCTGATTATTCAACTCGGTATTATGCACCTTATCAATGATCGCTTGCAGGTTACTGCCGTTACCTGAGAGTAGAACCACAATTTTTTTCGTTGCTAACGAGGCCATCATTATTTAGTTAATCTCTACTTGCGCTTCATCTGCTGCGGCATTTTCGATATGACCAAGTATCCAGGCGCTTTCACCCTGAGCAGTTAATATTTCCACTGCTTTCTCTTTTTCTGCATCAGGAACAACAATCATCAGGCCAACACCACAGTTAAATGTGCGGTACATCTCTTCTGTTTTTACGTTACCATTTTCCTGCAACCAGTTGAAAATAGCCGGCCATTCCCAGCTTTTCCCGTCAACGACCGCTTTACTGCCTTTTGGTAATACGCGCGGAATATTTTCCCAGAAACCACCACCTGTAATATGCGAAATAGCATGAACAGGACAGTTTTTAATTAATTCTAAGGTAGATTTAACGTAAATTTTGGTTGGTGTTAATAGCGTTTCACCAAGGGTTGAATCACCGAATGGCGCATTAGTATCTGCTTTTGCTACTTCTAGAATTTTGCGGATCAGTGAGTAACCATTTGAATGCGGGCCACTTGAAGCAACGGCAATCAGGGCATCACCAGCAGCGACTTTCGAACCGTCAATCACATCGGCTTTTTCAACAACACCAACACAGAATCCGGCGATATCGTAATCATCACCTTCATACATGCCAGGCATTTCCGCCGTTTCACCACCGATCAGTGAACAGTTGGACAGTTCACAACCTGCGCCGATACCTGTTACAACATCTGCAGCAACATCAACATCAAGTTTACCTGTTGCATAGTAATCTAAGAAAAATAGCGGCTCAGCGCCCTGAACGATAAGATCATTTACGCACATAGCGACTAAATCGATCCCGACAGTGTCATGTTTTTTCAGGTCTATTGCCAAACGCAGTTTTGTACCAACACCGTCAGTACCTGCAACTAATAAAGGCTCTTTATACCCGGTTGGTAGTTGACATAATGCGCCAAAACCTCCTAATCCACCCATCACTTCCGGGCGTTTAGTGCGTTTTGCCACACTTTTAATACGTTCAACTAATGCTGTACCAGCGTCAATATCAACACCAGCGTCTTTATAGCTTAAAGAGGTTTTTTCGTTGCTCACTTGCATTCCTCGCAGAATTTAATTTAAAAGCGATTTCGCTTTTATAGAATTTGATGGGTTAAAACAGCGCGTATTTTAGCATTTATATGATAAGGATCTAATTATTTATGCGCTGAATTGTTAGTTATAGCAAAACTTTTATAATTTTTTTGCTTAAAGACAGTTATTGGGAGTTAGCTGAAGGTTTTCTGCCATCTATTTTATAGGGGATTTATTTTCTGTGGTTAATCTATTTGGAAATATCTCACAGAGTCAAGAGTTAATAGCTGTAATTGCTATTAAATACGATTATCAACTTGCAATAGAATTATATCTGCTTATGATCACGTTATTATTGTTTAAATGGTAGCTATATTAATGAAACTCATGTTCGTGGCACGTAATTTTTTTATCCTGTTCATTTCGTTCATCTCTTTCACTTCTTGCGTTCTAGCCAATCAGTTTGAAAACCTTTATCAGGGGAATATCATTGTCGATAAGCAAAATGATCAGCAATTAAAAGAACTGGCGCTACAGCAGGTGCTAATTAAAGTATCGGGCAATGCGCAGATCAATGCACTTGATGAAAGCAAAGAGCTATTGAAAAAAACACAGAGTTTATTGTCACAATTTGGTTATCGGAATTTTGCAGATAGGCGCTACTTTGTGGCGGTATTTGATCAAGGCAAAATAAACCAGGCATTAAGAGAGATGCAGCAACCTATTTGGGGGGAGACGCGTCCTCAGACTCTGGTCTGGTTAATTGTTGATAGTGATAATCAACGTAATCTTGTTTCAGATAACATGATTAACAGTGGTCAGGATGATCTACTTTCTTCTGCATTAAAAAAAGAGCAGCTGCAACGTGGTATCAGCTTACGCTTTCCATTAATGGATCTTGACGATAATTTAGCGGTATCTCTTGCAGATGTT
>DATCZZ010000319.1:0-2901 GCA_036525635.1 Psychromonas sp.
TCGCCTGGCAATTCAGCACTTGGTCCGCCTTTATCACCCAGTACAAGTTTAATGCAGTAAGCCCGATATTTAAAACTTGGGGCAATAACGCGCCCATAAGCGTCTCTATGGAGCAGAATTCCGATAGTTGAAACATGCTCACTGGGAGGCTCTTGGCTTATTATTGTTTGTGCGCTTTTTGTTACCGAGGTGATGACTTCAGCCTCATTATCATGAACTACCTGGGAGGTTAATTCCCTCCCTCTGACGAGCTTGCAAAACTTTGGCAACAAATGTTTCCAGTATGCAATATTCATTTCTGCTTTGAATCACCTTCTCATTGAGTGTAAGTCTTGAGAAGCGGGGATTTCCATGATAGAAAACAAATCAAGCAAGCTTCTATTTCTGCATACGTCCTCAAAAAATTTGTCTTTCTGAAATAAAATATCAATAAATTTGTCATTGAGTGTGTCATGTAACTTAGCGGCAATAAGTTGCAGTCTATTTGCGCGCGCTTGCGCAACATACCCCTCTCCAGTAGCTTCCGTGGTTCCCGCTCTGACCATGAATAATATACTTTGCTGGAAAACATTTACGGTTGGAACAAAACCGGCAAGGCTGCCAACCGCTGTATTTAAGAAATCTAAAAAGATCTCATTCTGCTCTATCTCGGGATCTTGTATGGGTTGAATTGAAAAAATACTGATAATACTGCTCAGTAAGGAATCATTGATACCTCTAAAATTTTGGATCTCATCTGTGATTTTATCGAGATATTTTGTGCAATCATTGCGCTTTTCAAGCCAAATCGAGATTTCATTCAACATAGGGAGATACTTGCCTGCATATAAAGCCGGATATGCTGCATTAAGCTTGCGCTTTGCTGCTGAAAGTTCACTATCAGAAAGTGCAATCAAATTGTTAATAGGATCCAGACCGAGCTGTTTCTTAATCTCTTCATACTCTTTAGCTGAAAAAACGCCCTGTGAAAAACTAAGGGGCGTGTCATTATTTGACAATTTCGGATCGATTTCGTCGAGCAAAATTTTATAGGTTTGAGCACTCATAAGATAAATCCCTTTTATTTAACTGCACACTGTTACTTTTGTTTAACATAGCAGTTACATTTATTTTACGCAATTAAGGGGCATCTCTTAAGCATCTCAAGTCGACAAGAACTGCGGGTTAATTTAAAAGAGAGCAATAGATAAATTATTGCTTTTAGCGGGTCAATAGATCAAAAATATTTTTGGTTAAAATGAGGGGTGATTCCTGAGCGATGCGCAATAGCGCTAATGCCGATCTCTCTTTCGAATTAACTGCGCTCATAAAGCCTTTCTTAACCCATTCTTAACTTTCGCTCAGTTAATATTGAGATTAAACTTTATTATCTCAACCTCATTGGAATTAAAAATGACTACTCAGGTTGCCATTTCTGCCAGGGCGAAAGCTCAACTCTCTGCTGTCAGCCAAATATTATATTTAGCACCTCCAGCCTACGCTGTTTTTCTTTTTGTTGTACATGCGGACACTGCCAGACTATGAAAAAAATGACTCGAAATAAACTGCTCATCTCAGCTATTGCCATTGCTCTGTTGGCGGGTGGAGGTTTTTATTTTCGCAACAAGGGTGAGCCGGCACCAAGTTATGCCACTGAAGAGGTTGCGCGCGGCGACATCGAAAACAGCGTGCTGGCGAATGGTATGCTGCAAGCATCCAAGCTGGTGAGCGTTGGTTCTCAAGTTTCAGGGCAGATTATCAAGCTGCCCGTTACACTTGGCCAACAGGTCAAACAGGGGGATCTTATTGCGCAAATTGACAGCCTCACGCAACAGAACAGTTTGCAGGTGGCAGAAGCTTCGCTGAGCAGCATCAAAGCCGAATACCGGGCTAAGCAAGCGAAAATTCGTCAGGCTCAACAGGCGTTCAATCGTCAAAAAGCGATGCTTGCTGACAACGCCAGTTCCAAAGCCGATTATGAAACTGCGCAAGCGGATCTGGCGGTATATCAAGCCGAGCTGGAGCAGCTAAAGGCGCAGCAGGAGCAACAGCAACTGAGCGTTGCAAGCGCCCAGCTGGATCTCGCTTATACCACCATTAAAGCGCCGATGGACGGGGTGATAGTCTACAGCGCCGTGGAAGTAGGGCAAACCGTCAATGCCAACCAAACTACCCCGACACTGGTCGAATTGGCCGATCTGCACAAAATGATGGTCAAAGCACAAATTTCCGAGGCGGATGTGATCAATGTTAAACCGGGGCAAGCGGTCTACTTCACTATTCTCGGCCAACCGGAGCACCGCTATCATGCTGTCTTGCGAGCGATTGAACCCGGTCCAACCCTGATGGATGGTGATGATAGCGATATGACCTCAAGTGATGCCGATGCGATCTACTACAACGGCCTGTTCGATGTTGATAATCCAGATCGCATTTTGCGTATCGGCATGACAGCGCAAGTATCAATTGTATTAAATCAGGCCAAAGATGTACTGCTGGTGCCTGCGCAAGTGTTACAGAAAAATCCGGGGCAGAGCCCGAGCTATCAAGTGCCGGTACTGGTCAACGGGGAAATTGAATACCGCGCTGTCAGCGTGGGGATCAGCAATAAAATCAGCGCTGAAATCACCCAGGGGTTGCAGCAAGGTGAGCAAGTCGTGCTCGGCGCACCGTCAGCCAATACATTTAGCAGCACTCGCATGCGCCGCCCGCCGATGGGGTTTTAAGCAATGAGGGAAGCATTACTTGAAATATCAGGTGTCTACCGCTCATTTGCCGCGGGTGAACAACAGCTAACTGTGCTCAAAGATATCAATCTCACCATTAAACGCGGTGAGATGGTGGCGATTGTTGGCGCTTCCGGCTCGGGTAAATCAACTCTGATGAACATCTTAGGCTGTTTGGATAAACCCTCCAGGGGAA
>DATCZZ010000320.1:0-5662 GCA_036525635.1 Psychromonas sp.
TTTTTTAGGATTTCACGCTCCATTTTAAGTTTTCTGTTTTCTTCTTTGAGTTGACGAATTTCTAATTGTTCAGGCGTTAATTTACCATTGCCTCTGAAAGCGATACCGTCACCTTTTTCAGCTTCTCTTATCCATTTACCAAGTAAACTCGGGCTAATACCTAAGTTTCTAGCGGCTTCAGCATTATTGTAACCTTGCTCATTGACGAGCGATATTGCATCTAATTTGAATTCTTTTGAATATTTCTTACGTGTTGTCATTCTATTTCTCCAGTTAAGTTCATTATGTCTTAACTGGGGTGTGTGAATCCATTAAACCACGTCAGATAGCAGCGGTCGGGATAATGGTGAGCCGATTGATGAAATGTCCAACGATTATCCAGAAGAAACTGCAAAATTGAATAGGGTTGCAGAGGAAGCGCGGAGTGAAGGCATAGAAACACATGCCATCTTTATAGAAGGCGTTCCTGCTTTGTCGATACTTGATTTAGTACAAAAAATGAATGCTGACTTAATAGTAGTGGGTACCCATGGACATGGCGCTGTTAGTCGCTTGTTTCTTGGCAGTGTAAGTAAAGCCATTGTTAATAAATCTGAATGTCCTGTTTTGTTGATCCCGAGCAGAGATTCTTAGAATCAGTCACAACTCATCTGCTGCATAAAGCAGTCTTAAGCACCTGAATATTGAAAAATTTGCTATCACAGTATCTTAACTACACCCTATTTTAATTTCAGAATAGCTATAGCGGACATGGCAGGTGCCTTCCGGAGAGACCATGCACGGGCCGAAAGGTTTTGCGGGGGTGCAGGCTTTTTTAAACAGTTTACAATCCTGCGGCTCTACTTCGCCGAGCATCACCCGATGGCAGAGACAGCTCGGGTGATGCGCTTGCGGCGGATAGGGCGGTTGGCAGGCAAGCTGTTTTCTGGCATCAAGAAAGGCGTATTTATCTTTCAGCACGTAGGCGGAATCTTCCACTCTGTCGATACCGCGCCAGACACCGGGTTTAAGATCGAACACTTCCCTGAGACATTGCTGAGCGATCCGGTTGCCCTCATCTTTAATTACTCTGCTGTAGCAGTTGATCACCTGATGCTGATGGTTTTTGATAAGTTTTAACAGTTCACGGATAGCCAGCAGGATATCAACAGGTTCAAAACCTGCCGTGGCGCAGGGCAGCTTGAATTCATCGTGCATAAAATCATAAACCCCGAGGCCGGTAATGGCGGTGGCATGACCGGCGAGCAGAAACCCCTGCAGGCTGTCATCATGGACCTCCATCAATAATTTCAGGACCGGTGGCATATAACGGTTGGCAATCAGGAAAAACAGGTTTTCCGGAACACCTGAGCGGATCAGTCCGGCAATGCCCGCTGCCGTCGTTTCAAAACCGACCGAGAAAAACACAAAGGTCTGCTGCGGCTCATTTTGCGCCAATTTGATCGCATCCAGCGGGCTGTAGACGATTTTCACACTGCCGCCATTGACTCGGGCTTCCTCTAAGGAGCTTTTGGTTGCAGGCACCCGTAAGATATCGCCGAAAGTGAGCAGGGTCACCTTGGGCAGCAGGGAAAGGGTGATCGCCTCATCAATCGACTCTACCGGGCAGACGCAGACCGGGCAACCCGGTCCGGCAACAACTTTAATATGAGCAGGCAAAAACTGGCGCAGGGCATGGCGGACAATGGCATTTTCATGGCCGCCGCAAATATGCATGATTTTTAGCGGCGCCATCTGCGCGCTGATCGATTTTATCTGCTGCGCCAGCTTATTGACAATCTCCCGGTCTTTAAATGCACCCAGATTGAGTCTGTTATTCATTGTCATCCCCTTTATTTATCTGCCTGATATAACCCGGCGCGGCGTTTAGAAATAATGGCTGCTGCTGGCCACGGCGCTTTTCCACAAAACGGGTTCTTGCGGTTTCAAATTCCGGATGATTGCAGCAGTCCTTCATCTTTTCTAGTTCCAGTCTTACCTGAGTTTCCATCTGTGCAAGCAGACGCTGGTTGAGCACGCTTTTCGCCGCTAAGCGGGCGTTTATATTGGTCGAGGCCAAGTATTCCGCTTTGGCTGTTATATTATCAGCAAAAGCGTCTGGCTCGCCTGGAATGAGCTGATGAAGCAGGCCCAGACGCAAGCCTTCATCGGCAGAGATAGGGCTGGCTTCATAGAGCAGTTTCTGGGTAAAGCCGTAGCCGATGATGGCGGGTAAAAGTACCGACCAGTACTCAGAGCCGCACAGACCTAAATTCGCATAGGAGGGGTTGAGCACTATGTTTTTGCGGGCATAGCGCAAGTCTGCGGCAATCGCCAGCATCACGCCGCCGGCAGAGGCTGAGCCCCGCAGGGCGCTGATCACCAGTTTAGTGTCGGCGGTTAACACGGCATGCACTATTTTGTTCAGAGCTTTGAGGTTTTTATAAGCAAGAATCGAGGCGTTGTATTGCAGGTGTACGGCATTTAAGTCGATGCCGTTGGAAAAAAAATCAGGCCCGCCCCACAGCACTATCACTTTGCTGGAATCATCCGCTTTGGCAAGTTCAATGGTCTGCAGAAGCTGCCGGCAATGGCTTAAATCCATTGCGCCGTTATGGATAGGAAATTTAATATGGCCGACATTGTTGCGTGCCTGATAGCTGATCTCTTGCATATTAATCTGTTTATTACCTTTCTGATTGTGCCAGCAGATCTGCCGGCCTGATTTTGATATCATCAGCGACACGCGCCATGCGCGCAATCCACACACAGCCGTCCGATGTACTGACGCAGATTTGACCATCCTGCTGTTTGATGATCTCTCCCGGTGGCGAGGCGCTTAGACAAGGAGCCGACTCGCCAATGCGCGCCCCGAAAAGCAGGTAGTGATTATCACCAATAATTGCCGGGGCACCTGGCTGGCTGTCGCCGGCATGGATTCTTCTAATGATCTCTGCTGTCGGCTGATCCCATGTGATGCGCAGCTGCTGCTGTGTTATCCTCATTCTGTAAACGGGCGGGGCGGTTAATAGCGCTTGCTCGCCTGCATAATAACGGCTTAAAGCCTGCGGAAGCAGTTGCAGCGCACAGTCTGATATTTGTTGGCGATAGATGCTGGACAGGGATGCGACAGGCAGTTGGAATGCAGCATGCGCCCAGACAGGGCCTGCGTCCCATTGTGCATCGGCCTGAATAATAGTGACTGACCAGTGGGTTTTTCCTTCTAAAATAGCCCAGTTCAGTACGCTCGGGCCGGCTTCCTGCGCAGGGCCTGGATGCACGATAAAACAGGGGATGGCCGACCAGATCTGCTCGGGAATGTAATCCTCTAAAAAGGGGCAAACTATCAAATCCGGCCGGAATGCCTTAACAGCAGAGGGATCAATTCCCAGCATCAAGCGGCTCTCTTTAAACAGGGGGGAGAAATTAACCCAAAATTTTTGACTCAATCCATTAAATGCGGAGCAGAGAAAAAGACATTTTTTATCGGCGAGTTCAAGTAATAACGAATCCTCCATTAACAGATCCTCGGCAGTTGCTCGCCAAGCGGCATATCGACCACTCTTAAACTGCCGATACTGGTTTCCAGGGTCACCTTGCCGATGTGTTGCTGCAATACCTGACCAATAATCGCGCTCTCTCGGCCAAGCGGGTGCTGCCGCATTGCTTGCAGTACCGCGTCACCGTCAGCTTGCGGGACAATTGCAAGCAGTTTACCTTCATTGGCGACGATCAGCGGATCCAATCCCAGAAGATCGCAGGCGGCGCGAACCGAATCGCGCATCGGAAGCGCATACTCTTCAAGGCGAATTTCAATTTGGCTGGCCTGGGCTATTTCATTCAGGGTGCCGGCAATGCCGCCTCTGGTGGGATCGCGTAGGACATGGACATTGGCGGAGGCAGCTAAAATGCTGGCGACCAGGGTATGCAGGGCGGCCGTGTCGGATTTAATGGTGGTTTCGAAAGATAACCCTGCGCGTTGCGACAGGATAGCAATGCCGTGATCGCCGATATAACCATTAGTGATAACCACATCCCCGGCCTGTGCATTTTGCGGCGCTATCTGCTGCTGGTGTGTAATGATACCTATCCCTGACGTATTAATAAAGATACCGTCAGCGCTGCCGCGTTCGACCACTTTGGTATCGCCGGTCACTATCTGCACCTGTGCCGCCTGCGCAGCGGCAGCCATACTGTTAACTATTTCTTTCAGATGCTTAATAGGAAAACCTTCTTCGAGAATAAAGGCGGCAGAGAGAAACTGCGGGAGCGCGCCGCACATGGCAATATCATTCACCGTGCCATTAACGGCCAGATCGCCGATATTGCCTCCAGGAAAAAAATAGGGGTTAACCACAAAGGAATCGGTGGAGAAAGCCAGCCGCCTGCTGCCCATAGTTAACAGCGCACCGTCGTTCGCCTGATTTAAGACAGGATTGCTGAATGCCGGGAAAAACAGCTCATTGATAAGTTCATTGGAAAGTCTGCCGCCACTGCCATGTGCTAATTTAATGCTTGCTGATGCCATAACTTATCCTAAGCGTTGTTGTTTATGTGTGCCTGAGACGAAATGCTCGACAGTTTATTCCTGCTGCTCAAAAAGCTGCAGGGTTGCTAAAGCCGCCTCTTCATCGAGTTTGCTGATAGCGAAGCCGGCATGAACAATAACGTAGTCGTTCACTGCAACTTCATCTATCCACTCCACTACCACCTCTCTTATTATCCCGCTGAAATTAACTTTTGCCGTGATCGGCGTAGCTGATTGATCAATTGAAATAATCTGTCCGGGGATTGCAAGGCACATAGTTTACTCACTTATTCGCGTTTTATTCAGCCGGATTGAAGCTCAGCTTTTCCGGCAATCAACCAATCACTTAATTGCTGCATATTTTCACCGGAAGTAGCGGAAAGCTGAATAATCTCTATATCCGGGTTGATCTGTCTGGCATATTCACAGCACTGCTGCAGGTTAAAATTAACGTACGGCAGCAGATCTATTTTATTAATCACCATCAGATCGGCGGCATGAAAAATTTCCGGGTATTTTAAGGGTTTATCCTCGCCTTCGGTGACCGATAGGATAACTATCTTATGCGCTTCACCTAAATCAAAACCAGCCGGACAAATCAGGTTACCGACGTTTTCGATAAACAAAAAAGCGTTTTTCTGCATACTGAGATGCTCAGCCGCATGGCCGACCATATGCGCATCCAGGTGACAGCCTTTGCCGGTATTGACCTGCACGGCTTTAACCCCGGTTTCTCTGATCCGCGTGGCATCAAGCGCTGTTTGCTGATCCCCTTCAATCACATAAATGCAATGCTGCGCTTTTATCTGTTTGATGACCTCGGTTAATAGCGTGGTTTTACCTGCTCCCGGGCTGGAGATGAGATTGAGTGAGAAAATCCTCTCGGCCAGCCACTGCTGGCGATTCTGCTTAGCGTAATAACTGTTTTTAGATAAAATGTTCTGTTCAATTTCAATCAGCCGGGAGGCTGTTGCAGCAGATGCGGAAAGCTCCGCTGAATGTTGCTTAAAATCAAGATGCTGATGATGAGTCTGCTCATGTTCACTTTCCATTGTCACTTCAGCTTCATTACAACCGCAGACTTTACACATCTAATTCTCCACTTCTAAAGATTTAATGTTCATCTGCCCACCTTCTGTAATATTAATGGGCAGT
>DATCZZ010000321.1:0-3837 GCA_036525635.1 Psychromonas sp.
GGTGCCTATTTGTGTGTTTACGGCATGGAAGGCCCGGGCGGCTATCAGTTTGTTGGCCGGACACTGCAGATGTGGAACCGTTATCGTAAAACTGCTGAATTTAGCAAACCCTGGCTATTACGGTTTTTTGATCAAATCCGCTTTTATCCGGTCAGCAGTGAGGAGTTGACGCAAATACGTCACGATTTCCCGCGCGGAGATTATCCGCTAAAAATAGAGGAAACCACCTTCAGTCTGGCTGAATATCTGCAGCAGTTGTGTGACGATCAAGACTCTATTATTGCTTTTAAAGACACCCAGCAAAAATCATTCGAAGCTGAGCGGCAGCGCTGGCAGGAAAGCGGACAGGCCAACTTTGTAGCCGATGAGATGACCGAGATAGAAACCGATATTGTGGCGTTAACTGTGCAGCAACGCGGGGTTGACAGCCATGTTGCAGGTAATATCTGGAAGGTATTGGTAGAGCCTGGTGAGCATGTTATTGCCGGACAGCCTCTATTGGTACTGGAAGCGATGAAGATGGAAATCGAAGTGGTGGCCCCGGCAGCGGGTATGGTCGAAAGCATAGTGCAACAAGAGGGCGCTCAGGTGCATGCCGGACAACGGTTATTGATTTTGGAGAAACTATAATGACGAGTTTAATAAGCGGACAATTAATGACAATAGATGCCCTGCAGCAGGCTTACCGCAGCGGCGAATTAAATGTAGAGACATTTTTAGCGGAGAAATTAGAGCAGGCGAAAAACGATGCTGATAATGTCTGGTTAGCCACCATTTCCGAAACGCAACTGCAGGAAATGTTGCGGGCACTGAGCAGCAAGTCAATTGATGATTTGCCACTCTATGGCGTGCCGTTTGCGATCAAAGATAATATTGATCTGTCTTTACTGCCGACCACAGCGGGTTGTGCTGCCTACTCTTACCAGCCAGAACAATCCGCACAAGTTGTTCAGCTGTTAATGCAGGCAGGGGCGATTCCGCTCGGTAAAACAAATTTAGATCAGTTTGCCACTGGACTGGTTGGTGTGCGCAGTCCATGGGGCGCGGTAAAAAACAGTTTTAACTCCGAGTATATCTCCGGCGGATCAAGTTCGGGTAGCGCGGTGGCGGTCGCCAAAGGACAAGTCAGCTTTGCATTAGGAACTGATACTGCTGGCTCAGGCCGAGTGCCTGCCGCGTTAAACAATATTGTCGGATTAAAAGCAAGCAAAGGGTTACTAAGCTGCGCGGGTGTTGTCCCTGCCTGCAAAAGTTTAGATTGTGTCACGCTGTTTGCCAATACAGTGGATGAGCTGAATCGACTGCTCGATATTTGCGCGCAGCTGGATACAAGCGATTGTTATTCACGCGCTAATAGTATTGAAAACAGTGCCGCTCATTATCAACCAGCAAATAGTTTGTCGGGATTAAAAATTGGCCTGCCAGAGAAACAGCAGCTTGAGTTTTTTGCCGACAGCAGCGCGCAGGTATTGTTTGAAAAAAATATCGAACTGTTAAAAATGGCTGGGGCGGAAATGATCCCTATTAATTTCCAACCTTTTTTAGACGCAGCTAAACTGCTTTATGAAGGTCCCTGGGTGGCGGAGCGTTATGCAGCCATTGAAGATTTTTTTGATAAAGATGCAAAGCAATGTTTACCTGTGATTGAGACTATTATTGGCGGGGCGAAAACACATTCAGCAGTGGATGCTTTCAAAGCGATGTATCGTTTACAAGCTTATAAAATAGAATGTGATGCGATTTTAGCGCAGGTTGACTGTATATTAACGCCGACGACAGGAACAACTTATACGATTGCACAAGTTGAAGCTGAGCCCATTAAATTAAATTCCAACCTGGGCTATTACACCAATTTCATGAACCTGCTTGACTATGCGGCCATTGCGCTTCCTGCTGGCTTTTTAGAGTCTGGTTTGCCCTTTGGTATCACCCTGTTCGGCCCTGCCTTTAGCGATCGTTTATTGCTGAGTATAGGCGCACGGGTTCAGCAAATGAGAGGTTTAACCTTAGGCGCAACCGGGCAGGCGCTGCCCATGTTAAACAAACCAGCAGCGGGCGTATCGGCTGCGGATGAAATAGATATCGCAGTTTGTGGCGCGCACTTATCAGGTTTTCCGCTTAATGCGCAGCTCCTCGATCGCGGCGGGCGCTTGCTTAAAGCTTGTAAAACATCGGCTAATTATCGTCTCTACGCATTGGCAGGCGGCCCGCCATATCGTCCCGGATTAATCCGTGTGATGGAAGCAAACGAACAGGGCGTTGCCATCGAAGTTGAAGTGTGGCGTCTGCCCGCGCATACCCTTGGCAGTTTCTTAGCCGGCATAGCACAACCGTTAGGGCTGGGAAAAGTAGAGTTAGAAGATAACAGCTGGGTAAGCAGTTTTATCTGTGAAGGTTATGCAATCTCTGATGCCTTAGATATAACGCAATTTGGCGGATGGTCTGCTTATATGAACGCCAAATAGCAGGTGTAAATATATACCCGTAGCCTTCAAGATGCAAAAATCAGCAAGGTGAGAGGTGAGCAATTCGATGCTACACTATGTTAGTTGCCTCAGGCTCTCTACTACTTGTTCTCCTTATGGATATAGGGGCTTAATGCGATTGTTTTTACACCAAAGTGGGGGTGTTAAGTATGAGCTTGCAATTTGCTTTTTTGCTTACATTTATAGCTGGTGGTTTATCTGTATGGTTTTTAATAAGAGTTACCAGACAGGTAAAGCGGGAACGAATGGAGATCATTAAAAATAAAATCGGATCGATCGGAGGGCATGTTTTTAGGATCGATCTGATAGACAGAAAAGATTGCCCTTTTAGTGATGAATTTGAAGACCCTGATTTGGTCTATAAATTCTACAAAATTAGCTACCAGGTTGATTGCGAAATGAAAGAGGGCTGGGCAATTCTGGAAATGAAGCAGCGCAGCTATGGCCCTGGTGGCGCCATAAATTCAAACTGGCTGTGGCGTTTATAATAGCAAATCCGATAACTATCTACTCATTTATGCTTGTCAAAATGAGTAGAAAATGAGTGGGTTTGCTATCATCATCTATAGCGCTGACTTGCAGAGACAGCGCCTCACTTAGGCATAATCCCATGCCCTTTTTATCAAGCAGTTTTACTATATATTACAGCGATATTGGCTTTAATTTGATTTTGTTTTGAGTTAACATTGTGACCTTTTTCTTTCTTTTGGGTAAATGGTTACCCTAAAAATAGTGAGTTTTACAATTTATGCAAACATTACTTTTTATTTTAAATGACGGGCCTTACGGATCAGAGAAGACCTTCAATGCGCTACGCTTAGCATTAAATATTAAAGAGCAGTATGAGCAGGACGTGGTGATTAAACTCTTCTTAATGTCCGATGCAGTGACATCTGCCCTGCTCAATCAGCGACCAGTAGAAGGCTATAATATTGAGCAGATGTTAGAGATATTGTTGGCCCAGGGCGCTGAACTCAAATTATGTAAAACCTGCACAGATGCGCGCGGTGTGACCGAGCTGCCATTGATTGAGGGTGCCCAGATCAGCACGTTAATTGAGTTGTCGCAGTGGACGTTCGAAGCAGATAAAGTACTGACATTTTAAAGCCAGGCATGATTTTCTGCGCGCTGAAGATCCATCTACGGGCAAAATTTTGCACATCAGCAGCATATCACTCAGTTGAGATGCTGCTCTGCAATCAATGCCTTCCTCTTCAATTTTTCCTGCGTTTAACTGACTCCTCTAATTAACGGTATTGTTATTAAAAGCTCAGGCTCTTTAATTCAGTGGTACAGGCTGCAATGCCAACCTCTCCCCACAGTTTATAGATAGCTCAAACAATTAATGAGC
>DATCZZ010000322.1:0-5468 GCA_036525635.1 Psychromonas sp.
TATTACTTTCCCTTACTGAAAGGCGCTTTTAATTTCAGCAGAAAAGCCACTAATAACAGCACAATAAATCCACTCAGCATACCTATAATACCATTACCTGTCATTGGGTAAATATCTGAAAGGTAAGCAATATTTGGCAGGTTTGCGATGATTTTTTCCAGTAAGTGATGAATAGAGGGGATACTGTGAACGACAATTCCGCCACCGACTAAGAACATGGCAATGGTACCAACTATGGTTAATAGTTTCATTAATTTTGGTGCCAGGGCGATCAGAGCGTCACCCATTGCACAAAGAATGCCTTTTCCTGCACTTTTTTCTTGCAAATAAAATCCCAGATCATCCAATTTTACAATGCCTGCCACTAAACCGTAAACCAATACAGTGACACCAATAGCAACAATGCCCATCACTAACAACTGAGTCAAGAAGGGAAGCTCTTGTACTATGCCTAATACAATTGCGATAATTTCAGCCGACAAGATAAAGTCAGTTCTAATCGCTCCCTTAATTTTTCTCTTTTCATATGCGACTATATCAGGGGGAAGGTTATCTGCGTCTAAGCTGGCTGGGGATTTTGGGGCGTCTTTATGATGGAAAAGTTTTTCAAATATTTTTTCCGCGCCCTCAAAACAGAGATATAAGCCACCTAATAATAACAATGGGAGGATCAACCAGGGGGCAACGGAACTAATCAGCAGGGCTGCAGGAACCAATATTATTTTATTAATAAATGACCCTTTTGCAACGCCCCATACGACAGGTATCTCTCGTTCAGCTTTCACACCGCTAACCTGATGCGCATTTAAGGCCAGATCATCGCCTAATACGCCTGCTGTCTTGCGTGCTGCTACTTTAGACATAACTGCTACATCATCTAACACAGAGGCAATATCATCAAGTAGTGTTAATAAAGTCAAAGCAGCCATGTCACCTCCATTATCGATGGTTATTATATCCTAACCATATAGACCTTTCGCGGTTAATTTTGTCCTAGATAAAGGTAACATTTTTAAATTAATTTGAGACCATTTTTCTGAGCAATATCGGCAAAGGAATCGCTTAAGTATTTAACATTTTTATAACCTTTTTTAGATAACAGTGTATAAGCTAATGCCGCGCGAGAACCACCTGAACAGTGCAGGATCACTAAGCCTGTTTTAGGAATTTTATGCAAATTCTGTGCAAGTTGTTCAAGGGGAATATTAATTGATTTTTGCAAACGCCCCTGGCTTACTTCACCGCTATCACGCAGATCAATAATGGTTGCACTGCCTGATTTAACCGCTTTAACAAAATCAGCCTCAGTAATTTCGCCCGCGCTTAGTTTTTTCACGTAGACAAGTTCAGTGCCGATTTTCCCATCTCCCAATGGCAGTTTTGCATGCAGCCATGAATCCATTCCCCCGTTTAGGATTGCCACATTTTTAAAGGTCCAGAAGGTGAGAATTTCGTAAGCCTCAATAGCTTGAGTGCTTGTTTCAGTATCGGCAACGATGCTGATCGGTGCTTTTTTATCGCGCAGACCAAGGAAGGTGCGTTTGCTCGTCGGGTACTTGTCTTTATTCCACTGCTCATGCATGGTTAACAGTTTGGATGCTGGTAAATGCAGCGCTCCCTGAATGAAATTTGTTGGGGTATCTCTTACATCAAGGATGATATGATGCGTGTCTAAATTTTGCGCTAACCAATTCTGGTTTACATGTACCGGATAAACCTCTTCTTTCCAAGCCGGGAAACCTTCAACGTAGGCTTTTACATTGGTGTAACCGTTACTCATGGCAATCTTCATTGCTTTGGGGCTTAGCGGGCACGTAACACCACCACAGTAAAAGACCAGTGGTGTTGTCTTATCTTCAGGTAACAATTGCAGTTTGTCAGCCAGTTCGGTTGCTGGTGTGGATATGGCGTTTGGTAAATGGCCCATATTATAGATACCCGTCGGACGGGCATCGCCGATAAAGAGTGGGTGACCATTTTCTATCATTGCAAAGAGAGGCTCTGTAGTAATGACCTGCTCTTCTGGTAATTGCACCAAAATACGTTTGATATAACTTGCGGCCATCTTGTCGTTAACGGTTGCTTTAAACTTGGTGTTTACGGTCAAATCATTAAAGGATGTTGCATTTTCAAGCTTTGTTTGTTCGCTAAAGGTGATTATCTCAACCGTATTTGTTTTTGTATTAAGGTACTGAATCACTTTGGCCTGCTGTGATATTGATTGTATTTTTCCTACAATCTCTGTTGCCATTAAGGATAATGGTAAAAGCAGTAGAGCGATGAATGTGGCTGTTTTTTTAATATTATTAAACATAAAGATCCTCCAAAGATTTGCTCATGGCATTTTGTAAAATTAGGGACGAGTGAGCTTATTTTTAAGCGATGTAGCATTCACAGTTAATTAGTTATTACTTATTTATGTTTTGCTTAATTATTATAGGGTTATATTGGAACTGGTGGGGTTTAAAAATTGATCTAATCGAGGTTTAGAGGGAATTTTCAGGCGGTTGCTTAACATTTTTTGACAGATGGGATCTGGATGCGACACTTTGCAAAAAAGTGGCGGAGAAATCTGTTAATACTCAATTTCTTTAAAAAATTGCGTTATCTGAGACGTTTTTGCCGGAATGATGATCTGTTTGATGCACTGCAGGCTCACAACCTTGGGCAGCGGGAGCAAGAGGTGGTTATGTTTACCTTCCTTAAGTCAGTACAGCTCGTTTGACTCTATAATCATGCTTATCTACTGCTGCTGGGTAATACCTATTTAACAGCGCTAAGTATACCTCCTGGAAATTCTGGCATCGGTAAATTGCAAAATGAACGGTTTGCCGTGATAAAATTAAAAATAGAGTGGACTGCATTCAAACCTCAGGATTTTTTTAGTTTGGATATATTAAAGTCAATATTTCGTATAAACTCAGAAAAATGAGCGCAATCTTCAGATAAAAAATTAACAGAAAGCAGAGGAATAAAAATGTTTAAAATAGAGGAAGTGATCAAGTTACTCTCGGTGATGTTTCTCGTAGCAATCGTCACACCTGTCAACGGTGGAGGTTTAGGCTCTCTGCTAAAGACTGGTGAGTCGATTATTGGAGAGAACACTGTAGGCCTTAACAGTGATTTATTGAATTCTTTAACGAGCCAATTGGGGGTGACTGAATCTCAAGCTGCAGGGGGGACGGGGGCTCTGTTAGCAATGGCGAGTCAAAATCTCTCAGATAAGGACAGTTCATTACTGAACAGTATTATTCCTGCGGAATTATCTTCTCCATTAACATCGCAAATGTTGAATCAGATCACAGATATAGCTGGCGTCCAACAAGCATTCAGCGCACTTGGGTTAGATGTGAGTATGGTACAGCAATTCGTACCAATTATAATCCAGTATTTAACTGCAAATGGCGGCTCAAGCTTAGCTGACAGCTTAACAAAAATTTGGTCTTAACCATCAGATTCAGCCATTTTTCAACGAGTTTTAACAACAGTGTTAACCATTAACGCTGTTTAATAAAGCGGAGTGGTATTATACCACTCCGCATAATTCTCTGCTCAATCTTGCTGGTTACAATCAATAGTAACATCGTTGTTTTCAATCACACACGCCTGCGATTGCTCAATCAAACGCCTTGCTCAGATTCATTTTTCTTTCCTACGCAATTTTTGTCCATTCCATTATGTGCCATTT
Source organism: Psychromonas sp. (assembly GCA_036525635.1). GTDB lineage: Bacteria > Pseudomonadota > Gammaproteobacteria > Enterobacterales > Psychromonadaceae > Psychromonas. The sequence goes on from DATCZZ010000322.1 coordinate 3,689, forward strand.
TTGCAAATACTGCTCAAATCTCCGGTTTATCAGCCATGGCAAAATAATCAGGGTAAAAATTGAAAACCTCCGGATAATATTTTTTGACCATCTCAACGTATCTGCCATCCGCACGAATTACTTTTAAATAAGCATTAAAGGCTTTACGCAATTCCGGTGAATTTTTACGGAATGCAACGGCCAGGCGCTGCTCTTCCGAAATCGGGCCAATTACTTTGATTTCCCCTGCCCATTTTTCAAGTGCCGCCAGTCCGTCGACAACATCCAGCAAAGTGCTTTCAGCTTTTCGCGCGAGTATCGCCGGGATCATAAGTTCAAACCTAAGCGGGGTGGCGGGTAAAATGAGATTAGCTCCGGTTAACTCAAGATGGTACAAATCGGGATCCAAACAAGTTTGTCTTTGAGCAAGCACATTTCGGCCTTTTAGCTGTACTTTTACCTGTGCGATATCTCTTGTGATAGAGCCGCTAGGGGTAATAGGCTGCATTTGTGAGTTTCTGCGGGCAAATAACCACACTCCCGCCGGAAAATAATCGTCTGAGAAATCGAATAGTTCCTTGCGCCATTCAAGGTTGGTGGTGCCGCTGGCAATAAGATCGCCTTGAATGCTTTCTTTATTCAGATAAACGACTTGCTGCTCTCTGTATTCAATATTTTGTCCGGTCAGTAAACCTATTATGTTATGCCCTTCGGCTCTAACAAACTGATATTCTACACCAAGGTGATCTGCAAACCCCTTTATCAGCTCAACATCTAAACCTGATGCGATATAGGTATTGTCTTTTGGAAATAGTTTTACAAAATTCGCGTAGGGCATACCAATATGGCGTAACACACCAGCAGCTTTAATGTCATCCAGATCTCTTGCAATGGCTTGGCAACTCAACATCCCCATATAAAAAAAGAGAGACAGCTTTAGCAGTTTTATTATTTGTGCATTTAATAGCATTTTCATTCCTTGAATATTTATTAAAAACATATTTTGACGTGATAAAAAACGGCTTCTAACCGGAGCGTATTACTTTTGCTGAGCAATAAAAACAGGGCGGTTAGCAAATCCTTTGCAAAGTGAGTTAAACTCTCGCCTGCCTCTATCGGTATCTTTAAGGTGATTCCATGCTCATAGAAGCAAGGTCATTTATTAAAATATAACTATATTTTAAAATACTAAAATAGTTATGGACTTATTCGCTATTTTTAAAATTATTCATATACAATATATTGATACACATCAGAATTTTAAGTGCCGCATTGTATACTTAAGCAACCTCAAGATACTGGCCTGCTCAACTAAATTTGTCTGCTTAATGCAGGCGTTGCGGTTTTCTATGCCAGTAAGAAAGGTGCGGCATTACAAACAAGTGCTATATCTAGTACCAAATCGCTTAGGCAAAAAGTGGTACTAGATAATGGTAGGAAAGACTCACTAACTCTTTGCTAGATGCTGTTTAATTAGCTCTGCCGCTCTGAGGGCTGATTCCGCAAATAGCTCAGACCACTGCTGGCCGTTTATATGATCAATAACTTTCTGAAGACTGGGATTTTCTTCCCTATTTTCCAAATCAACGGCATCCTTCAGTACTTCTTTTAAAAGCTCCTTGGCCACGTTTAAAATGATTTTATCATGCTCAATTGCTTCCATGATGTTGTTTACCGTTGCGCTATCAATTTTTTCTGCTGTTGCTTTAGTCATAATCTAATCCTTATTTTTAGGATTTTGGCCACAACGTTTAGGCCGGGACATTACATTTTTAGAGACGTTACAAATACCTTTATAATC
>DATCZZ010000323.1:0-2769 GCA_036525635.1 Psychromonas sp.
GTCAACGGATATCGATAAAATCCGGATTTGGAAAAATAAAGTTGTTTCACAGCTTACCGGCGGCCTGAAAGGCATGGCTAAAATGCGTAAAGTGACTGTGGTGAGCGGCTTCGGCAAATTCACCGGTAGCAACACAATTGAAGTTAGAGGTGAAAATGAAATTACCCAGGTTAGCTTTGATAATGCCATCATCGCAGCAGGTTCACGTCCGGTTAAATTACCTTTCATTCCTCATGATGATCATCGTGTATGGGACTCTACAGATGCCCTAGAACTGCGTTGTGTACCAAAACGCCTGCTTATTTTAGGCGGTGGTATTATCGGCCTGGAAATGGGGACTGTGTACAAATCGCTTGGCTCTAATGTTGATGTTGTTGAGTTTGCAGACCAGTTAGTACCGGCAGCCGATATCGATATCGTGCAGGTTTACACTAAGAAAGTAAAAAATAAATTCAACATCATGCTGTCAACTAAAGTGACCGCGGTTGAAGCGAAAGAAGATGCATTATACGTTTCTTTTGAAGGGGAAAGCGCACCTACTGAAGCAAAACCCTATGATGCCGTACTGGTAGCTGTTGGCCGTGTACCAAACGGTCTTTCACTTGATGCTGAAAAAGCCGGGATTGCAGTGACCGAGCGTGGTTTTATCGAAGTTGATAAGCAGATGCATACTAACGTGCCACATATTCACGCAATCGGTGATATCGTTGGTCAACCTATGCTGGCGCATAAAGGCGTGCATGAAGGCCATGTGGCTGCGGAAGTTATCGCGGGTAAAAAACATTATTTTGACCCTAAAACAATTCCTTCAATCGCTTACACTGAGCCAGAGATGGCTTGGGTTGGTCTGACGGAGAAAGAAGCCAAAGCGCAGGGGATTAACTATGAAAAATCTGTCTTCCCCTGGGCAGCTTCAGGCCGTGCAATCGCATCCGATTGCAGTGATGGTATGACCAAGCTTATCTTTGATAAAGACACACATCGTGTCATCGGTGGCGCAGTTGTTGGTACCAATGCCGGTGAGTTATTAGGTGAAATTGGTCTGGCGATTGAGATGGGTTGTGATGCTGAAGATATTGCATTAACTATCCACGCACATCCAACGCTGCATGAGTCAGTTGGCCTTGCCGCTGAGATTTACGAAGGTTCAATCACCGACTTGCCGAATGCAAAAGCGGTAAAACGCAAGTAATAGCTTGTTTGAATAGATACCGGAAAGGCGCTTAACAAGCGCCTTTTTTATGTGCTTAACCGTACTTCTATTTTGATTAATGTTTTGCATGTGATTTGCGTAATCCGGCCGTCGTTGGTTTTGCAATATGTAATGTCAAGGGGGGCAGTTTCCAGTATCACAAAGATGACAAAGTGCATGATTTATGACAATTCTGTGCAGCCTTACTCGAGCTTGGGCATGGCCAAGCCCCGTCGCTCATTGCAGCCGTAGCGCGATTTGAGAATAGGAAATTGCCTTCAGCTTAACAGCACTCCTGCTCAATTTTATACAGTAACTCCTTTGCCGCCTGATCATTACACAGTTCAAAATACTCGTATAAGGTGTTGGTTTGCTGGCCGATAAAGTTCAAATTATCATGCTGCAATTTGGTCTTCTGCTGCATTTTTTGAGTAAAGTAAGTATGCCATCTCTTATCTCCATTACCGCTACCAATATTTTTTTCGAGCATGGCTATCAGCCGCTCGGCATTTAGATCACACTCTATCCCGCAGAAGGATCTGTAGCGATCTGTTTGTTGTTTATTTTCATTCAGTGCGTTGCGCTCTGCGATGGCTGATTCTTTTGAAGTTGTAACTGTGGATATTGTGCCCATACTGTGCTCCTAAGATCTCTAATTCATAGTATCGAATACAGTTTATCGAGTAACTGAGCAGGTGTCTGTCAGCTAGCTGACAGTAGGTTAAATATAAGCTAATTTTTCCAGACTTTGCTTATCCAGTAACAGCAGCATTCCTTTTGCCTGGCGCTCTAAAATACCGGATTTCTGCATATCAGAAATCAGAGTTGATAATGTTTGGCGAGAGGTACCAATTGACTGGGCGAGCAATTCAATACTGAAAGGAAGACGAATTGAAATAGGCGCTGTTTGTTGAACATCAGGGAGCTGGCTAAGAAGAAAGCAAGCAAACCGTGAACGAACATCCCTGAAGGCTAAATTTTCTATGGTATCAATACAACCTGACAGTGTCCTGGACAATACGCGAGTGACAATCTCAGTCAGTTTGGGGTGTTGATGAAGTCTGCGTGAAAAGGTCTGCAGATCGCAACTATAGACCTGACTTTCTTGGATCGCTTCAACGTAGGCTCGTGTGTGGGTGCAGTAAATATCGCCGGGGTTGAGCAATGCAAGCGTAAAAACTTTATCGCCGTAGCTTAAGAAAACCCGTAGACGACCTGATCTGATATAAAATACCCGGTTATCTGAATCTTGCGGGTAACTCAGCAAGGTATTGGCAGCAAGCGAACGTTTGCGGAACTCCTTTAATAAGGTTTCAAATTCTGGTGATGGGGACTCGTTTGATGGTGATATGCGCATTGGAACCTCTATATACTGCAGACTAAACTGGTAAGCTGCAATTGTGATGCCAGAATTTTATTGTGATCGTGATATCTATGCCTGGCTGCTGATGAGCAACCATCTTCATTGGTTATACACTCCTCGTAGTAACGGGGGAATAGGCGCAGTAGGGGACTTCAATTTTAGCGATAAGGGCTGTGCGAAGGAGGTTATAACTTTTGTTTAGTATGAGAGGCTA
>DATCZZ010000324.1:0-3525 GCA_036525635.1 Psychromonas sp.
CGTTATTATTTTGGAATTTGTGCTGGTTTATAAAGCTTTTTCTATCGGTAAAAAAGCACTCAATCAGACGCATATTTTTTCCGGTTACGTCGCTATTGGTATTGCCATCTGGTTTGCTTTTCAAACGGCGGTTAATGTCGGTGCGGCATCTGGCATTGCGCCAACCAAAGGTTTAACACTTCCTCTTGTGAGTTATGGCGGTTCGAGTATGATCACTATCGCGCTGGCGATCGGTTTATTATTACGCATTGATTTCGAAACACGTATTGCTGTACAAAGCGCAAAAACAAAAGTCAAACGCCGTAAGAGATCCAAATTAAAAGAGATAAGAAGTGAAGTCGATGCACAATAAAAAAACATTACTGGTAATGGCCGGCGGTACGGGGGGACATGTTTTTCCGGGCCTTGCGGTGGCAGACGCACTTACAGAGCAGGGCTGGCAAGTAAGCTGGTTAGGTACATCGGATCGTATGGAAGCACAACTTGTTCCTGAGCATGGCTATGAAATTGATTTCATCGATATCGCCGGCGTACGGGGAAACGGCTTAAAACGTCTACTGATGGCGCCAATACGTATTATTAAATCTATTTGGCAGGCCCGTGCCGTGTTAAAAAAACGCAATGTCGATTTGGTATTGGGAATGGGTGGTTTTGCCAGCGGGCCAGGTGGTATTGCAGCCTGGACAATGGGGATTCCGGTTATTTTGCATGAGCAAAATGCCGCGGCAGGTTTAACAAACCGAATTTTATCACACTTTTCTAAACGGGTTTTAATGGGTTTTTCGGGTGCTTTTCATAATAAAAAAGCTGTGCTGGTGGGGAATCCTGTTCGCAAGCAGCTTGTTGCCCTGCCGCGCAAAAAGATATCGGCAGAAAATAGTCCCCTTAATGTCCTGATTGTCGGCGGCAGTTTAGGCGCCAAAGTATTAAACGATTTATTACCTAAGGTTTTCAGTACCTTTGCTGATACTCAATTCAATATTCTTCACCAAAGTGGCAAAGGTCATTACCAGGCTTTACAAGAGAGCTATCAAAAACGGCAGGTTAAAGCAGATGTACAAGAGTTTATTGCTGATATGGCCAGCGCTTATAACTGGGCCGATTTGGTTATTTGCCGTGCCGGGGCTTTAACGGTTGCGGAGATAGCCGTGGTAGGCTTGCCTGCTATTTTTGTTCCTTTACCGCATGCCGTTGATGATCATCAAAGCAAAAATGCACAATATTTGGTTGAGCAGGGCGCGGCGCTGTTGATTCCACAAAAAGAGCTGACTGACGAAAAATTAAGTGATTATTTGCGTTCATTCCTACAAAATAGAGAATTATTGACAGAGATGTCCCAAAAGAGCAAAAAAGTAGCAATTACTGATGCCACTGAGCGCGTGACTGCTATCTGTAATCAATTAGTTTGAGCAACATGCAATTCATTATTATTGCTGATAACTTTATTTTAAAAAAGTGACTTATTATGACGAAAATCGATCTTACGCAAATACGTACCATGATTCCCGAAATGCGCCGTGTCAAACAAATCCATTTTGTGGGAATAGGCGGTGCAGGTATGGGCGGTATTGCCGAAGTATTAGCATATGAAGGTTATAAAATTTCCGGTTCGGATATTGCCGAAAATCCGGTAGTGGATCGATTACGTTCACTGGGTGCTGAAATTTTCATTGGTCATCGCCAGGAGAATATATATGGCGCTTCCGTGGTGGTTGTTTCAACGGCAATCAATGCCGAGAACCCCGAACTATTAGCGGCCCAGCAGGCCCGAATTCCAGTGGTACGCCGGGCTGAAATGCTGGCTGAATTAATGCGTTACCGTCATGGTGTGGCCATTGCGGGAACACATGGCAAAACCACGACCACAAGTTTAATTGCTAGTATTTATGGACAGGCTCAACTGGATCCCACTTTTGTTATTGGCGGGTTATTGAATAGCGCCGGAACCAATGCCAAATTAGGGCAAAGTCGCTATTTAATTGCCGAAGCCGATGAAAGTGATGCTTCTTTTTTACATTTACAGCCTATGGTTTCCGTGGTGACAAATATTGAAGCTGATCATATGGATACCTATCAGGGAGATTTTGAAGTATTAAAGGAGACCTTTGTTCGCTTTATACATAACCTGCCTTTTTATGGCACAGCTGTGGTGTGTTTAGATGATCCTGTTATCGAGCAGTTAATTCCCCAATTTTCCCGGCAAACTATTACTTATGGTTTTCATGAGCAGGCGGATGTGCGAATTTCTGCCTTTTCGCAAAGCGTCAATCGCAGCGAATTTTTAGTTCACCGCATTAATAAACCCGCACTGAGAATCCAGCTAAATCTTCCTGGCAAACATAATGCGCTAAATGCTGCAGCCGCGATTGCAGTGGCAATGGAAGACAATATTGATGATGCGGCAATTTTAACAGCACTTAATGAATTTGCCGGTATCGGCCGCCGTTTTGAACAATATGGTGAGTTTGAAACGGGACGCGGTAAAGCTATTTTGGTTGATGATTACGGTCATCACCCGACCGAGGTACAGGCAACCATTAACGCCGCGCGCGCAGGCTGGCCTGATAAACGCTTGGTAATGGCTTATCAACCACATAGGTATACAAGAACACGTGATCTTTATGAAGATTTTGCGCATGTCCTGGCACAAGTTGATCAGCTGCTATTGCTTGAGGTTTATCCTGCAGGTGAAGCGCCTATTGCCGGTGCCGATAGCCGCTCACTATGCCGTACCATCCGTCAACACAGCGGTAAAGAGCCTATTTTTGTCGCCAGCCCGGAAGAACTGCCCGCGATGCTCGCCCAGATAATTAATGATGGCGATCTGGTCTTAACACAAGGTGCTGGAAATATTGGCAAGGTAGTTAAAACATTAGCTGAATTAAAACTGAATATAGAAAATATGAAACAAGCGGGTAGCATAAAATGAGTGTAGATTTTGGTAAAGTTGCGGTTTTGTTTGGCGGTAACAGTGCGGAACGAGAGGTTTCATTAAGATCAGGACAAGCAGTTTTAAATGCATTGTTACGCCAAGGGGTTAATGCTCATGCCTTTGATCCTAAGTTTGACGATATAACCGAGCTTAAAAAATTAAAGTTTGATCGTGTTTTTATTGCCTTACATGGCCGAGGGGGGGAAGACGGCGTAATACAGGGATTTTTAACCACATTAGGCATCCCGTATACGGGCAGTGATGTGTTAAGTTCGGCCATTGCAATGGATAAATCAAAAACCAAACAAATTTGGCAGAGTCTGCAATTACCGACCGCTCCTTATCAAGTCATAGTGAAAGATACCTTTGATTCAATGCAAGCTGAAGATATACTAAAAAAATTATCAGGCACAGTGATGGTCAAGCCGGTTAATGAAGGCTCAAGTATCGGCATGGCAAAAGTGTCCAATGCAGATGCGCTTATTGATGCCCTGGATGAAGCTTTTAAATTTGATAATAAAGTACTGCTGGAAAGGTGGATCACAGGTCAGGAGTACACTGTATCTATGTTAAATGGCAAAGCACTGCCTGCC
>DATCZZ010000325.1:0-4705 GCA_036525635.1 Psychromonas sp.
TTCGCAGGGAACTGCAAACATCATTTTTAGAAAATTACCTGCATATGACAAGGTATTGTCAGGGTAGACAAAAGGTTGCCCATTCGCGTATTTGTAGCTCATAGCAGCGAGTGTCGGCATTTTTGAAATTAAACGATAAGCCGCTATTTCACGATGGTGTTCATTATAGATATCAAGATTATCATGGTAGAAGGCGGACAGTGCGCCAACAACGCCGCACATGATGGCCATCGGGTGAGAGTCTCGACGGAAACCAGAGTACAATTTTGCTAACTGTTCGTGGATCATCGTATGGTGTAAGACTACATGATGGAATTTTTCAGATTGCTCTTTGTTGGGTAATTCGCCATTTAAAAGTAAATAACATACCTCGAGATAGTCAGATTTTTCAGCTAATTCATCAATAGCATAACCTCTATGTAATAGGATCCCCTTATCACCGTCTATAAACGTAATTGATGATTCACATGAAGCTGTTGCAAGGAACCCTGGATCGTATGTGAAATAGCCAGTTTCGCCTAAGCTACGAATATCAATGACATCATTACCAGCAGTGCCTTTTAAAATCGGTAGTTCTATGGCTTCCTGACCAGGTAACTGAAGTATTGCTTTTTGTTCAGACATTTAGTGCTCCATTACTGTTAAGATAAACTAGAATTTAACCTATATATTTTTACAGGCTAAATTTATCATTGTCAATTTTAACTATTCAACTTTGAGAACTGAGAAAAATAGTCTATGCAGATATTTCTTAAAATCAAACGCCCAGATAGTTAAGATATTGAAACAAGATAAGATAAATCAAGTTTTCAAGATTTGCCAAAATTTGTCTGAATTTGTAATGTTGCACAGCATAACTTGGTTTGAATAGTGTTTATATCACAAAAAAACACTATTTCACTGTCACATCATGTTAACAATATGCTAACAATACACCTGTCACACGACGACTTCATTATGGCTAATAAAAAGAGACCAAATTGTGCGTAAAGAGAGACCTAAAAATTTAGACCTAACCACGGTTAAATTCCCAATTACAGCAATAGTATCAATAGCACATCGAGTATCAGGCATAATCGTATTTATTGCGTTAGCAATATTCCTTGCCCTGTTGGATAGTTCCTTAACTTCAGAAACAGATTTTGACCGCGTCATGGGGTATGTAGATAATTTCTTTATAGGTTTTGTCTTATGGGCAGCCCTAACTGGGCTTGCCTACCATGCTGTCTTTGGCGTCCGTCACATGATTCAGGAGATGGGTTACTGGGAAGAGTTAGACGTTGCATCTTTCAGTGCAAAAGTCGGCTTTATAATCACTGCGATATTATCAATTTTAGCGGGAGTATTAGTATGGTAAAGGTTGCCGGAACCTTCGGAAGAAGTGGGGTTCATGATTACGTTTTATTACGTGCCAGTGCGCTTATTTTATTGGCATATGTGCTTTATTTTATCGGTTTTGTCACTTTTGCTGATATTAGCTATGCAGCCTGGGTTGGTTTCTTTTCTATGACGCTGACCAAGGTATTTTCTTTATTTGCATTAATCGCGATGCTCGTGCATGCGTGGATCGGTATCTGGCAAGTGCTAACAGATTACATCAAATGTACCGCATTACGCGCTGCATTACAGTTTGGTTTAACTTCTGTTGCGTTTATCTATCTTCTTTCTGGTTTTGTAATTTTGTGGGGTGTTTAAGGTGAGTTTACCTATTCGTGAATTTGATGCGATTGTAATCGGTGCGGGTGGTGCAGGCATGCGCGCTGCGCTTGCTATTTCGCAGGAAGGTAAAAGCTGCGCGTTGATTTCTAAAGTATTTCCAACGCGTTCGCATACGGTTTCAGCACAAGGCGGGATCACTGTTGCGCTGGGTAATGCCCATAAAGATAATTGGCAATGGCATATGTACGATACCGTAAAGGGGTCTGATTATATTGGCGACCAGAATGCGATTGAGTATATGTGTAAAACCGGCCCAGAAGTTGTGCGTGAACTGGAAAATATGGGCTTGCCATTTTCCCGCTTTGAGGATGGCAGTGTTTATCAACGCCCATTTGGTGGCCAATCCAAAGAATTTGGTGGCGAACAGGCATCGCGCACTGCTGCTGCTGCTGACCGTACAGGACATGCTTTACTGCATACTCTTTATCAGCAAAACATTAAGAATAAAACCACTGTGTTTTCAGAGTGGTATGCACTTGATTTAGTTAAAAATGATGATGGAGATATTGTTGGTTGTACCGCGATTGATATTGAATCCGGCGAAGTTGTGATGTTTAAAGCACAAGCAACGGTACTCGCAACGGGTGGAGCAGGGCGAATTTATGCGTCGACCACTAATGCGCACATCAATACCGGTGACGGTGTCGGCATGGTACTGCGTGCCGGTGTGCCGGTACAGGATATGGAAATGTGGCAGTTCCATCCAACGGGTATTGCCGGTGCGGGTGTACTGGTGACTGAAGGTTGTCGTGGTGAGGGTGGCTATCTGCTGAATAAAGATGGTGAGCGTTTCATGGAGCGTTATGCACCCAATGCTAAAGATCTCGCTGGACGGGATGTGGTTGCCCGTTCAATTATGATTGAAATACGTGAGGGGCGTGGTTGTGAAGGTCCTTGGGGAACGCACATCAAACTGAAGCTCGACCATCTCGGAGAGGAGGTGCTGGAATCACGCCTACCTGGTATATGCGAACTTTCCCGTACTTTTGCACATGTTGATCCTGTTAAAGAGCCTATTCCAATTATTCCGACCTGCCACTATCAGATGGGGGGGGTACCAACAACGGTTAATGGCCAGGTACTTAAACTAGATGAAAATGGTAATGACGTAGAAGTGAAAGGCTTATTTGCCGTTGGTGAAATCGCTAGTGTATCGGTGCATGGCGCTAACCGTTTGGGGGGCAATTCACTTTTAGATTTAGTTGTTTTCGGTCGTGCCACAGGCAAGCATTTAGGTGAAGTGTTGTCGCGGGAAAATACCGCCAAGGAAGCGACACAAGAAAACATTGATGCCGCACTGCAGCGTCTCAATCGTTGGGAAAAAGGTGATGGAAGCGAATGTCCAAATCAAATCCGCAAAGAGTTACAACAATGTATGCAAAACAACTTCTCAGTGTTTCGCGAAGGTGATGCAATGGCAGAAGGCCTGGCAGAATTAAAAGTACTGCGTAAACGTTTGCAGAATGCAAAATTAGACGATAAAAGTACCGAGTTTAATACCAACCGCATTGAATGCTTAGAGCTGGATAACTTGATGGAAACTGCATTTTCAACGGCAATGGCAGCTAATTTCAGAACGGAAAGTCGCGGCGCGCATAGCCGCTTCGATTACCCTGAACGCGATGATGCAAATTGGCTCTGTCACAGTATTTTCAATCCTGAAACAGAAAGTATGTGTAAACGCGATGTTAATATGGCACCGGTGCTACGTGAAGCTTTCCCACCTAAAGCACGTGTTTATTAAGAAGGTTATTGTTATGAAAGTGATGTTTTCTGTTTATCGTTATAACCCTGATGTTGATAACGCACCTTACATGCAAGATATGTCTTTAGATATCCCTGAGGGTTCTGACATGATGGTGCTTGATGCGTTAATTGCATTAAAAGAGAAGGATCCAACATTGTCATTTCGCCGTTCATGCCGTGAAGGGGTATGTGGTTCTGATGGCTTAAATATTAACGGTAAAAATGGCTTAGCCTGTATCACGCCATTGTCAGACTTGTTATCAAAAGGTAAAATAATATTACGCCCTTTACCTGGTTTACCCGTGGTGCGTGATTTAGTTATAGATATGACTCAATTTTATACTCAGTATGAAAAAATTAAACCTTACCTGATCCCTGACGAGCATCAGCCGCCGGTTGGTGAATACAAGCAGACGCCAGCAGAGCGTGAAAAACTGGATGGTTTATATGAATGTATTTTGTGTGCCTGCTGTTCAACCTCCTGCCCCTCTTTTTGGTGGAATCCGGATAAATTTATCGGGCCTGCCGGTTTATTAGCGGCATACAGGTTCCTTATTGACAGCCGTGACAGCGCGACAGAAGAACGCCTTGCAAATTTGGATGATGCATTTAGTGTGTTCCGTTGCCATGGCATTATGAATTGTGTCAGTGTTTGTCCGAAAGGATTAAACCCGACAAAAGCAATAGGTAAAATCAAATCGATGCTATTACAGCGCGCAATTTGATTTTTTATATAATTGTAACTAATTAGTAGAAGAAGGAATTTTAATGCCAACTAATGTTATGCAGACATGGTTAGCTTCATCACATTTCTCCGGAGGCAATTCAACATATATTGAGGATATCTATGAGTCCTATCTAGAAGATCCTTTATCTGTTGACGCTAACTGGCGGAAAGTATTCGATGATTTACCACAGGTCAGCGATCAACCAGAGGAAGCGCATTCAACTATTCGTGCACAAATGAGGCTTGCTGCGCAATCTCCGAAATGTTTTACCCCGCCGGAGGGGGCAGTTCATAATGATGCGAAACAGGTCCAAGTTTTACAATTAATAGCTGCATACCGGAATCGTGGCCATGAAGTTGCCTCATTGGATCCATTAGGGCTTACTAAACATGAAACAATCAAGGAGTTAGACCCCTTCTATCATGATTTGGAAGGTTCGGATCTTGATGCAAGTTTTAATGTCGGTTCATATGCCGCATCCAATGAAACGATGGTGTTACGTGACCTTGTTA
>DATCZZ010000326.1:0-2654 GCA_036525635.1 Psychromonas sp.
ATTCTAATGCAGATAACGTAAGTTATGATAGAAATATATTTAATTTTTCTTTTAAAGTGAGTCTATGATGAAAAAGTTTATAAAGTTTTTTTCTTTAATTATATGCTTTATTTATCCGTTACAATCTATTGCATATACTGATTATATTTTGGATACCGGTGATGAAATTCGAATCGTAGTCTATGACGAGCCTGATCTTACTGTCAGATTGTTCATAAGTGATGATGGTTATATTAATTTCCCATTTATTGGTATCGTTTTTGTTACAGGGAAAACAACGGTAGAGGTCCAAAATATAATTCATAATGGTTTAAAAGGTGATTATTTACTTAACCCTTCGGTACAGGTTGATGTAGTAACTTATCGGCCATTTTTTATTCACGGGGAGGTAAAAAAACCTGGTGCGTACCCTTATAAACCTGGCTTAACCATTAATCAAGCTGTTGTCTTAGGTGGCGGTTTTACTGAAAGAGCATCAACCTCGAAGATCTATATTAAAACGGGAAAAAACAGTGGCAGTTCAAGAAAAAATGTTTCGCTAAGTGATAGTGTTTCTCCAGGGGATACTATCACCGTTGAGCAAAGTTTTTTTTAGGCGGTGAGGTTATATAATGGTGCCCTTAATGAATAAATCTGAACAAGAAGTAATAATAGATCTTAAAAAATATTGGAGAATTGTATTAAAATCTAAATTATGGGTTTTTACTTTTGTATTACTTTCTACGGTTCTCGCTACATTTATCGTACAGAATATAACCCCAATTTACCAAGCCACATCTTCATTATTAATTAAAGCAGATAAAGAAAATACAGTGTCAATTGACGCAGTTACTTCTTTTGATCCAACCAGACAAGATTATTTTTCAACTCAATTTGAAATTTTAAAGTCACGCTCAGTTACGGAACAAGTGATTGATGAATTGGAGCTTTTAAGCAATCCCGAGTTTGCACCAAAACCGAAAAATCCAATCATACTTAAGGTTAATGGCTATCTGGAGTCTTTTCTTTCCACGAATAAAGATGAAGTTATTAAAGAAGATGTTGTGGATCCTCGCGCTGAAAAAGTTAAGTTAATTGAAATATTTCAAGAAAACCTATTAATTAAACCAATTCGCAACACACAAATAGTTAACATTTCTTTTGAGGCTAAAGATCCTATACTAGCTGCACAAATTGCAAATGCTGTTGGTGATGTTTATATCAGACAAGAAATGGAAGCGCAGCTTAATATAACCCAAAAAGCAGTTTCCTGGTTAAAGATAAGACTAGGGCAGTTACGAGAAACTTTAGATTTATCAGAAAATAACTTACAAGCATACAGGGTTCAAGAAAACTTAATTGATATTGGATCAAAAGGTGTAAAAAGCATTGCAAGTGATGAATTGGAAAACCTTACAAGTAGCTACTTAGCTGCCAAAAAAGCACGTTTTGAAGCGGAAACAATTTCTCTTTTTGTCGCTAATGTAAGAGGGAATGATATTGGTTCTTTGCTGTCTTTGCCTGAAATTCGTGATCATACTCTTATTAAAGATCTCAAAAGTGTTGAAATACAAGCTGAAAAAAAGGTTTCAGAATTTAGTTACCGCTACGGTAATAAACATCCTAAGTCAATTGCAGCGAAAGCTGAACTTGCAGCCGTAAGAAAAAGCTTACAAGAAAGGGTTGATAAATTAGTTCAAGGAATCGCAAAAGAATTAAAAGCAGCGAAGGATAATGAGCGTCGTTTCGAAGTGGAACTGCAAAACGAAAAGCTTAAATTTCAAGAAATAACAGATAAAGAACAAGAATATTTGAAATTACAAGCAGAGGTTGATGCAAACCGTAAACTGTATAATACGTTTTTAAACCGTTTTAAAGAGATGGAGAGTACAACCGATTTAGAAATTCAGCAAGCGCGTATTATTGATTTTGCTGAAATACCGTTGTCTCCAGTAAAACCTAAAAAAATGCTAATTGTTGCAGGAGTTTTTGCCGCATCACTTGCTTTTGCAATTGTATTTACGCTAATGCTTGATTCTTTAAATGATAGGTTTAGAACAATTAATGATGTTGAATCAAAACTTGGAATGCGCATATTAGGTTTAATTCCTTTAATCAAGCATAAACAGAAAAAACCTTTAGGGGTATATGCTTATTTTGATGAGAAATATAAATTTTTTGCGGAGGCTGTGCGAACTTTAAGAACCGCTTTAGTTTTAGCGCATATCGGTGCTGATAGTAAAGTTATTTTAGTCACTTCTTCAATACCGAAAGAAGGTAAAACAACTACCTCAATTAATATTGCATTTGCGCTGTCACAGATGGATAAAACGTTATTAATTGAAGCTGATATGCGGCGCCCAAGTTTTAGTCAAGCATTTGGCTTACCCCCTTACCAAAAAGGTTTATCAAACCTTATCTCTGGCACAGAAACAGTAGAAAATGTTATTATTCAAGGAAAACATGGTCTAGATATATTACCGGCAGGTTTCATACCAACAAATCCTATCGAGTTATTATCATCAAGTCGGTTCGATGATTTATTAGCCGAATTAAAGACCCGATATAGCTATATCATTATTGATTCTGCACCTACTCAAGCTGTTAGCGACTCTTTAGTGCTAGCTCAACGTGCTGATTCTGTTGTGTATGTGGTCCGTTATGAAATGACCAAG
>DATCZZ010000327.1:0-6751 GCA_036525635.1 Psychromonas sp.
TTCAATTCATTCTTTAACGCCTGTAATTGTATAGGAGATACAGTGTCAGACTCAGCAGCGGCTGAGTCTGCGGGTAAAGATCCATTGTCCGGGTTGTTTTCTTCTGAACCAGACTGCATCTCAGCAGCAGGCAAAGCAGCATTGACTTGATCTGTTTGTTGCGCATCTCCGGCAAGTGAAGTCGCCGCTTTAATTAAAGAAACATTGCCGGGATTTTCTAAAGATTTAGCAGTGCGGAGTTGAGAATTTGCTAAATAATTTTTATCGTCATTACTCGCGCTGTTTAAAATTTCCGTTGAAGGCGCATTGCCTGCAGCGAGTTCCTGGGTAACAGCTGTCATCACTGCGACTGCGTCTGTAGCAGGATTTTTTGCTTCAGTGCCAGAGAGAGGTTCAGCAATATTCTCATTTACTCTTTTTATATTGGCCGTTTGCGTACTGTTCAGATTTGAGTATTTGTTAATTAATATTATGGCTTCTTGGTTGGTTTGCTGCTTAATAAATTGATAAGTGGGTACATTAATAACCGAATTTTCAATAAGATGATTAATATCTCCAGCGACAAAAACAGCTGGATTCAATTTATAGATAGCAACAAGTGTCTGCTGGACACTGACAGATCTATTCGGGCGTAATTTCTTTGATACAGACCAAAGTGACTCATAATAGCGAATAGGACCGTATTTTTGATAGGAAGGAATTTCTGCAGATACAGCCAGGGTAGAATCGAGTGCAAAACAGCTTGCAGGCGATAACACTAAGGGAGAACAACAAATTAAAGTTAATAACAGGCGCTTCATTTTCATTCCTTGGTAAAAGCAATATAACGGTTTAGCGATAAAAATGAATAATAAACTAGCACAATCAACTGTTGTGTAAAAAAAATAAAGTAAGGCTAGAATTGGGATCTAGCCCACCTAAAGCAGGGATATGACAGATTAAATGTATGTGTGGATCAGTTTTTCAGCCACTTTAACAGCATTCGTTGCCACACCAAAATACACATTATCGGCACACACCCAAAGGTTTATGCCGCTTGCATCACAAACATCCTTACGCAAACGGCCTATTTTAACCTCCGCATTGCCCACAACATCATTGATCATATCCGGATAATCACATACTGAATCAGCCAAAGTAACTCCCTCACTGTGCTGTAGTGAGTGTGCAACTTCCTCTAAATCAACGGGGTAATGCGTCTGTAAGTGTACGGCTTGAGCGCAACCGTAAAACATTGGCACGACAACTTGCGTAGATGACACTATGATGGAAGGATCATTAAATAATGTCCGTATTTCATTAACTAAGCGCAATTCACCCAAGCCTATACCGTCTTCATTTAAAGCATCAACTTGCGGGAAAACATTAAATGCAATTTGTTGCGGGAAAATAGAGTTTTCGACACTTTTCGCATTTAATAAACGTGCAGTTTGACCCGCGAGTGTTGTTACCCCTATTTTACCTGCAACAGAAACCGATTGGTAACTACAAACATTTATACGTACCAAGCCCACCTCTTGTTGAATCTGTTTAAGCGCAAGGCTTAACTGTGCGGATTCGCTGCTGGGGATAGAGATTATATTTTTCTCTGCATATCGGCCCAAGTTTTCATCATTAACATCGCACTGTAATAAAGGAACATCTTCATCTTCCAAAAAAGCACCGCTATTATCAATCACGACACAATATTCACTGGCAATAGTTGCCCACTTTTTCGTTGTTTCGATATCCGTTAAGAAAAAAGCGATATCAACCTGCTGCCAGTCAAAGGCTTCAATATCAATCACATCAATGGATTTTCCGGCAAACATCACTGAATTTATATTAGATACGAATTCATTTTCATTAAAATCATCATCAGATTCAGAAATAATATCGCTTTTGAATATTTCACTGGCAGTGACTAAAGGGAATATTTTTGCCACTGGAAAGTTACGTTGCGCCAGGACTTCCAGCGTGGTTTCTATACAACCGCTTAATTCACCAACCAGTGCGATATTATATTCAGATTTCATGTAGTTCCTTTGTCTCATTTTGTAAGTTGATAGAAAAACCTAACAGCTGTAATAATGCGTTTTGTTCAACGCTTGATTCAACAGTCAAAGTCGATAATTCCCGGCGTTCTTGATATGTTTTGCGCATGGTATCAAAACCATCAGCATGTTCAATCATTTCCCGGAATAAGGCATCATCTCTACGTACATCGAATATCAGATGCATTAATGATTTCATTAAGGGAGCATCGATTTTTTTAGAAATGGAAATCCTATTAATATCCGCACAAGGAACAAAATTTCCTGCTGAATATTTCACTTCTAACTGTAGAAAATCACACAGTGCCTGGTATAACATTTCCGTACCGCGCACCCGGCCATCTAAACTGTATCCGGCTATATGCGGTGTGGCTATCTCGACATAGGGTAATAATAGTTGTTCAATATGTGGCTCATTTTCCCAGACATCCAACACTAACTTTGGCGCTCTCCCCTGCTGAGCAAGTGTTAATAAAGCCTGATTATCAATAATATCGCCGCGCGCGGCATTTAATAATATCTGCTTATTCGTTAACTGATTGAGCACGTTCCGGTCAAACATATGTACAGTGGGAAACTGACCTTGCACTACCTTGGGCACATGTAAGCTGATGATGTCCGCATCTAATACCTGTTCAAAGGTACAAAATTGACGTTTATCTCCCGCTAACTGCAAAGGGGGATCATAGAGTATGCAGTTCACCCCTAATGCATTCAAACGTTGATAAACGGCAGAGCCTGTATTACCCGCCCCTACTATCGCAACTTTTTTCTCGGGTAATGAAAATTGTTGCTTTTCAGCAAGCACAAATAGACTGCTTAAGATATATTCCGCAACTGAAATTTTGTTGCATCCAGGTGCGCTGCTAAAAGCAATCCCACGATTTTTTAGATAGGTCTGGTCTATATGATCCGTGCCGATTGTAGCTGTGCCGACAAATTTAAGTTTTTTATTTAATTTTAATAACTGTTCATTAACCTGGGTGATTGAACGCACTAATAAAACATCGGCATCAATTAATTGCTCGGCATTCACCTTGCGGCCTGAAAAAAAATGCAGATTGCCATATTCAGTAAAAAAATCCTTAGCGTAAGGGATATTTTCATCAATATAAATATTCATTGCTCTTTCCAAATAAAAAAAAGGAGCTAAAAGCTCCTTTATCATTTTCCAATAATTTTAAAGAATTAAGCGTAACGTTTAAATACTAATGTAGCGTTTGTACCGCCAAAACCAAAACTATTTGACATAACAATGTTTAATTTTGCATCAACTGCCTGGTTAGCAACAATCGGCAGATTCACTGCTTTTTCATCAATATCATCAATATTGATAGAAGGAGATATAAAATTATTTTCCATCATTAACAGACTGTAGATAGCTTCATGAACACCAGCGGCGCCAAGTGCATGACCTGTTTGAGATTTAGTGGCGCTAATTTTCGGCGCGTTTTCAGGAAATACGGTATTAATCGCTTCTAATTCCTTAGTATCGCCGACAGGTGTAGAAGTACCGTGCGTATTTAAGTAATCAACGTCGCCTTCTACCGTTGCCAGCGCTTGACGCATACAGCGAACAGCGCCTTCACCCGATGGTGCAACCATATCATAACCATCAGAGGTTGCGCCGTAACCAACGATCTCGCCATAAATTTTTGCTCCACGTGCCAGCGCATGCTCGAGTTCTTCAACCACAACAATACCGCCACCGCCAGATATAACAAAACCATCCCGGTTTGCATCATAAGTACGTGAAGCTTTTTCCGGCGTTTCATTATATTTAGTTGAGAGTGCCCCCATGGCATCAAATTCACATGCCATTGTCCAGTGTAATTCTTCACCACCACCGGCAAAAACAATATCCTGCTTGCCCAGTTGGATTTGCTCAAGTGCATGACCAATACAATGAGCACTTGTTGCGCAGGCACTGCTCATTGAGTAGTTAATACCCTTGATTTTGAAAGGTGTTGCAACACATGCAGAGGTGGTACTTGCCATTGTACGCGGGACCATGTACGGACCTACGCGACGCACACCTTTTTCGACCATGATCTGACATGCTTCAACCTGGTTTTTAGAGGAACCACCACCAGAGCCAGCCACTAAACCAGTGCGCTCATTAGAAACCATCTCATCGCTCAGCTGTGCGTCAGCAATTGCTTGTTCCATTGAAAGATAGGTATAAGCAGCAGCATCACCCATAAAACGCATAATTTTGCGATCAATATGATCTTTAGGCTCTATTTTCAAGTCGCCCCATACATTACTGCGCATTTTAATGTCAGCAAACTGTTGTGAGAAACTAATGCCAGATTTGCCGCTTTTAAGTGATGCTAAAACTTCATCCTTGTTGTTACCAATACTAGAAACAATACCAATACCTGTAATTACTGCTCTTTTCATTTTTAAGCCTTTATTGCTGGAGGGACTAATTATATGATTGATCTAAGGGGTATAATAGGTCAATTAAACCCCTATATTTTAAACTGAATTATCTCATTAAGTAGGAAATATATATTGTCTGACGCTAAATACAAGTTAATTAAGCATGCACAAATAGACTGGTCCGATCAGTTGGAGCCTTTTTCCACTCAATTTGATGATGTCTACTTCAATACAGACCAGGGGATTGATGAAGCAAATTATGTTTTTTTGGAAGGCAATAAATTACAGGAACGCTGGTTAGATTGCCAGACTCAGCACTTTAGCATAGCTGAAACGGGCTTTGGCAGTGGTTTGAATTTTTTGCTTACTTGTTTGCATTTCGCTCAATTTACAATATCAAATCCGCGCCACCCGTTAAAACGGTTGTTTTTTACCAGCTTTGAAAAATACCCGTTAACCAAGCTGGATTTAGTCACTGCATTACAGCAGTGGCCGCAGTTAAATGCTTATATTGAACCATTATTAGCGCAATACCCTGTTGCGTTGTCAGGATGCCATCGCATACTGTTAAATGAGTTTAATATCACGCTCGATTTATGGTTTGGTGATGTAGCAGAAACCCTGCCTTCCTTATACGTTTATGATTCAGGACTTTTTGACTGCTGGTATTTGGACGGTTTTGCACCAAGTAAAAATCCTGACATGTGGAACCAGAGATTATTTCAGTTAATCAGTTTATCCTGTAAGAGAAATGCCACCTTTTCTACCTTCACCGCGGCAAGTTTTGTGCGCAGGGGGTTGATCAGTGCCGGTTTTGATGTGCAGAAACGTAAGGGATTCGGCAAAAAAAGAGAGATGTTAACCGGTCAAATCAGCGCAGCCACATTTGCAAAAAACACAGTTAAGCAGCATGGGCAAGATTACCGTCCATCAGCATTGCAAGATGCGCCAGAGACAAAAAATGACGTGGCGATTATAGGTGGCGGTATTGCAAGTGCCTGTTTATCTTTGGCGTTAATCAGGCGGGGGTATAAAGTTACAGTATATTGTAAGGATGCCGCGCTTGCTTGTGGTGCATCAGGAAATCAACAAGGTGCTTTATACCCTCTTCTCAACGAAAAACACGACGCCTTGAGCCAATTTTTTGCCAATGCATTTTTATACAGCAGAAATTATATCCAGCAAGTTAATCAATCCCAGCCTTTTGCTTATGACTTTTCAGGATTACTGCAACTCTATTACGATTCAGACGCATCTCAAAAACTGGATAAAATATTACAAGCAGGATTACCAAAGGAACTTGTTCAGCAGTTAAGTGAAATTGAAACGGATACTATTGCGCAACTGTCAATTGGACAAAAAGCATTATATTACCCGTTAGGAGGATGGTTAAGTCCCCAGCAGATGGTGCTTTCTATTTTCCAACAAGCGCAAGCAGAAGGTCAACTGACCATACATCTTAATAAAGAGTTATTATCATTTTCCCAAAGCAAACAGCACCTCCCCTTACAACCGCCAAACACCTGGGATTTACATTTTGCCGGGCAAACGATTCAGCACTCCCTGCTACTGTTAGCCACTGCTAACAACACACTTAATTTCAAACAATGTGAGGCGTTGCCACTTTCAGCCGCGCGCGGGCAAGTCACCCATATCCCGACCAATGATAAGATCCGGCAATTACAGGTGACACTCTGCCATGAAGGATATTTAACACCGGTAAACAATGGTAAACACTGTATGGGGGCAACTTTCAAGCGGCATGATCTTAATCCGCTGTTTTCCCAGCAGGAGCAAATTGATAATAAGGATAAGTTAGAAAAATGTATTACCGGCCAGTCCTGGACAGAAGGGATAGCGATAAATCATCAGGATGCCAATGTTGGCATACGCTGCACCACCAGAGATCATTTCCCTTACGCGGGCGCATTGCCCGACTATCCTGCAACTAAAATTCATTATAAAGATGCCTGCAAAGGGCTTAATCCGGCCAATGCCCCTTTCCACCCTAATTTATACCTGTTAACCGGTTTAGGTTCGAGGGGATTGTGTACAGCGCCGCTGCTAGCTGAAATGTTAGCCAGCCAGATAAACAGAGAGCCATTACCCTTTGCAGAAAAGATATTAAGTTCGCTGCAGGGCAATAGGCAATGGATAAACTATCTTAAAAAGGGCAAAGTTTTAAAATATTAGGGCCTTATGTACTTAATTCAAAAGACAGCAATTTACAAGACAACAATGCTGCGCAACTTTGTTGATAGAACTTTGTAAGTAGCGTTAATTTGCGTTAATCTACGCGCTCGATTTGACGGTATGGCTAAATTGGCCAATAT
>DATCZZ010000328.1:0-2059 GCA_036525635.1 Psychromonas sp.
ACGCTTTTCTAAAGGTGGATGTGACATAAATAATCCACCACTGCGTTTACCGGAAATACCAAATGCCATCATGCTGCCTTCCAAATGCGGTTCTGCCCCTCTTTGTAAACGCTGTAAAGCCGCAATCATTTTGTGTTTACCCGCCAATTTAGCAGCGCCGGAATCTGCTCTAAATTCACGTTGGCGCGAGTAGTACATTACTATGGTACTTGCCAGCACACCGAAAACCATTTCTAAAACAAAAACGATAATATAATAGGCAAATCCTCGCCCTTCGGATTCAGAGTCATTATTGCGCATCGCACTGTCAATAATGCCACCTAATACACGTGCCAGAAAGATAACAAAGGTATTAACTACACCTTGAAGCAAGGTCAGCGTTACCATATCACCATTGGCAACGTGGCTGACTTCATGGGCTAAAACCGCTTCCGCTTCATCGCGCGTCATACTCTGTAATAATCCTGAGCTTACCGCAACTAATGCGTTATTTTTATTCATACCGGTAGCAAAAGCATTCATGTCAGGTGCGTTGTAAATTGCTACTTCAGGACAGTTAATACCGGCCTTTTTAGCTTGTGCAGCTACCGTCTCGACAAGCCAATGCTCAGTTTCATTTTTTGGTTGTATGATAACGACAGCACCTGTGCTGCGTTTAGCTATCCATTTAGACATCGCTAATGATATAAAAGAACCGCCAAAACCAAATACCGCGGCAAGAATTAGTAGACCTCCCATACTATTCGAGTCCAAACCGGTAAACTTATAAACCAAACTTAGTACAATTCCTAATACTAGGATAACGGCTAGGTTTGTTAGTAAAAATAACATGATACGTTTCATAAAAACCTCAGAATCAGAACAAATAAAAACATAGGGACATAATATGACATATATTTTGTTTTACAAGTGGTTGTGAAAAAAATAATTAAATCTAATTAATAACGATTTGCTTGATTGCTTAAAATAATTTATCGTAGTTGACTACATTACATAAAAGGAAATAAAAATGGCTCTAGCAAGTGCTCGTCATATCTTAGTAAGTTCAGAAGCAAGCTGTATCGACCTTAAGCAACAAATTGAAGCAGGCAGTGATTTCGCGGAACTTGCCAAAAAACACTCATCATGTCCATCAGGTGCTCAAGGTGGCGCGTTAGGCGAGTTCGGACCAGGTATGATGGTGCCGGAATTTGATAAAGTGGTATTTAGTGCCCCCGTTGGTGTTGTCCAAGGTCCTGTTAAAACGCAATTCGGTTACCATCTGTTAGAAGTAACCAGTCGAAAAGATTAATCCTTTTTGTCGATCCAACCATAAAATGATATTTCCTCTTTCTTAACCATACTTATGTAATTTTACTACAAATGGTGAAAGAGGAAATTTATCATGAATAACATTCTTACTCCCTCCTCAGATGTGCTCAATGCATTAAACTATGCCTTCATCAAACCAGCTCCTATTTACGAATGGATTTATTAATTTAACTCATGAATAAACAGCTCGACAACGCTGTTGGTTGATCTGTTGGGAATGAATTATGGACGTCTGCAGCATAATTAGCCGAGACTCTAAAGCGAAGCGGGACAAAAACCACTCTAAATTTTAGACAAACAATTACTCCGACATTCTCGAAATGTTTTCTTTTGACATACATCCCGGCAGTCTTTTAGCCGGGATAACACTTTTTAAAATATACCCCTTAAACAAAATTGAGTTTAACGACTAAAATCAGTTAGAACAGGAGAAATTCAGAGCTTCTGCCCCAGCAATCGTCTTCTGCGCTTCTTCATGGAGCAATACACCATCACTTACGTTTGTATCAACAATTGCTTTTACTCGGGCTACATAACCGTCGTGGTTACCGTAACGCTCACACATCTGAACAGGAGTAAAGTCAACATGGTTTCCTGACGGGCCACAGAACCAGGGGCCTTTACCAATGCCGGCATTAGCAGACATAGGAGCGTCTTGCGCTGCGGTGCGGATCCCCCCCAGTATCTGACCGTCTGCACCTCGCACATATTGATTATTCTCATCCACCACAAATCTCGGAGCACTGGC
>DATCZZ010000329.1:0-3079 GCA_036525635.1 Psychromonas sp.
GCATCCAGTTAAATGAACCCCATGCGATAACATAAAGCCATTTTCTTCTAGCCGACACATTACATCACCGTCAATATCATTTGGAAAGTTCATCAGAATCCTTGTTTACGCATAACGAGGCTGTAGAATTTCTCTATTTTCAGCCTACATATTTAAATAAATAACCACCGATAATTTACATTTACTTGAGATTCAATGGATTATTTTAAGCAAACAATTGATTAAATTGATCTATACATGTGCTTTGGGGATTACTGAGGGGAGTATTTTTGATATGAGGGCTTCGCCCTTCGCCTTAATGTAAACTATTCCTTAACTTCTCTATATTATGAACCAAATAATACATCTGCCATTGTGTATTGACTTTCTATTGCCCGCGCAGCGTGTATTTATTTATCCCTTTATTCACCGTAATATTACTAAATACCGGTTCAATCGCTCCTAACCTTTTACTGTACTGCCGCCGCCCTGCACTACTATCTGTTTTGACGCGCATTTTAGCGGTATAGGAGATGGGTTTTCTGCTTTTATTGATCTCAAACTGCACTTGCCGACCTTGATTGCTCGGCGGTTTGCGCATACATGGCTATTGTCACTTGCTGTTACCTATACGTGAAGGTAATATCAAAATTCAATTTATCCCCATCAACTAAGGAAAAAGCATGCGGTTTGATTTTCCAATCATTATCATCGATGAAGATTTTCGGTCTGAAAACACCAGTGGTTCAGGCATTCGAGAACTTGCAGAAGCAATTGAAAAAGCCGATATGAATGTCATTGGTTATACCCATTATGGTGATTTAGCCTCTTTTGCACAACAACAAAGTCGCGCAGCAGGCTTTATTTTATCTATTGATGATGAAGAGTTTGGCAATGGTAGCGAAGAAGATGCGCAATCAGTGCTTTCCGAATTACAAAAATTTGTCGATAAGATCCGTCATCGTAATCCAGAAATCCCAATCTATTTATACGGTGAAACGCGCACAGCTCGACATATCCCTAATCAAATTCTCCGTGAATTGCATGGCTTTATCCACATGCACGAAGACACACCTGATTTTGTTGCAAAGCATATTATTCGAGAAGCAAAAAGCTACCTAGATAGCTTAGCGCCGCCCTTTTTTAAAGCGCTCACACATTACGCCGAAGATGGTTCTTACTCTTGGCATTGCCCTGGCCACTCAGGTGGTGTCGCTTTCTTAAAATCACCTGTGGGCAGAATGTTTCACCAATTTTTTGGTGAAAATATGCTGCGTGCCGATGTGTGTAATGCGGTAGAAGAGTTAGGTCAATTATTAGATCATACTGGCGCAATTGCAGCTTCAGAGCGTAATGCAGCACGTATCTTTAATGCGGATCACCTATTCTTTGTAACCAACGGTACATCAACGTCCAATAAAATTGTATGGAACTCAACCGTTGCGCGTAATGATATTGTAGTTGTTGACCGTAACTGCCATAAATCAATTTTACATGCGATCATGATGACCGGGGCAATCCCTGTCTTTTTAATGCCAACACGTAACCACTACGGTATTATTGGCCCTATTCCACGTAAAGAGTTTGAGCCTGCGAGAATTCGCGAGAAAATGCAAAAAAATCCATTTATCAAACAATTATTGCTTGATGATCCAGATTTAAAACCACGTATATTAACCATCACTCAATCGACCTATGACGGTATTTTATATAATGTTGAAGAGATAAAAACATTGTTAGATGGTGAAATCGATAGCTTACATTTTGATGAAGCCTGGTTACCACATGCTGCATTCCATGACTTTTATGGTGATTACCATGCCATTGGAGAAGACCGTACTCCTTGTGATAAATCGATGGTTTTCTCAACGCAATCTACCCACAAGCTATTGGCAGGACTATCGCAAGCCTCGCAAATATTAGTGCAAAACGCGACAAACAACCAGTTAGATACCGACCTGTTTAATGAAGCGTATTTAATGCATATGTCCACCAGCCCTCAATACGCAATCATCGCCTCTTGTGATGTAGCAGCGTCAATGATGGAAGCACCAGCAGGCACAGCGCTAGTAGAAGAATCATTGGAAGAAGCCTTAGAGTTTCGTCGTGCCATGCGTAAAGTCGACGATGAATATGGCGATGACTGGTGGTTTAAAGTTTGGGGCCCAGATGATTTAACCGATGAAGGTTTAGATGAACGTGATTCATGGATGCTTCGAGCGGAAGAAGACTGGCATGGTTTTGGCGCAATAGAAGAAGGCTTTAACCTGCTTGACCCTATCAAAGCAACCATTTTAACGCCAGGATTAAACGTCGACGGTGGTTTTGATGAAACAGGTATTCCAGCCGCTATCGTCGCCAAATACCTTGCGGAACATGGCGTTGTCATTGAAAAAACGGGCTTATATTCATTCTTTATTATGTTCACCATCGGCATCACCAAAGGTCGTTGGAATACCATGGTAACCTCATTGCAACAATTTAAAGATGACTATGACAAAAATGCCCCGTTATGGCGTATTTTGCCTGAATTTATTACCCAATTCCCACAATATGAACGCATTGGACTACGTGATTTATGTAATCAAATACATCAGGTTTACACAAAACATGACGTAGCAAAACTTACTACTTCTATGTATTTATCCGATCTAGTACCAGCGATGATCCCAGCGGATGCCTTTGCTAAAATGGCGCATAAAAAGATAGAGCGTGTTCCCATTGATGAACTTGTCGGTCGCGTTACCGCCGTGATGCTCACTCCATACCCACCGGGTATTCCACTACTTGTCCCTGGCGAAGTATTTAATGAAACCATTGTTAAATACTTAAAATTTGCACAAGACTTTAACCAACAGTTACCGGGCTTTGAAACCTTTATACACGGTTTAGTCGCCGAAGAGCATGACGGTAAAACTGGTTATTTTGTTGATTGTGTGCTTCAAAAATAAGCGAAACTAACACAACAAAAAGGGCTGATAATTATGATATTATCAGCCCTTTTTTATTAGTGCTTTTATACCGAGTCTATTTATTAAGTGATCAATTTTAGACGCAGAAAAAACAGTTGATAACAAGGCATTGATTGCAGTAACTAGTT
>DATCZZ010000330.1:0-4686 GCA_036525635.1 Psychromonas sp.
GTGCCGCTCTGCACGGTTTTGTCCCTGAGGGCTGGATTGCCGCACATCTTGGTGGGCAGCAATGGTGGTCTGTCCCTGCGGCGGTTTTGTTGGGTATCCCCCTTTACTCCAACGCAACCGGGATCATCCCGGTTATGGAAAGCCTGCTCAGCAACGGTTTACCGATAGGCACCACCCTGGCATTTTGTATGAGCACAGTGGCGGCAAGTTTTCCGGAATTTATTTTACTTAAACAGGTCATGCAATGGCGGCTATTGGCGATTTTATTTGCCATGTTATTAGTGGCTTTTACATTGGTCGGTTGGATTTTTAACATTTTCACCCCTTTATTATGAGGAGTAACAGATGAAAAACATTAAAGTACTGGGTACAGGCTGCGCAAAATGCAAAAACACAGTCACACTTATCAGCCAGGTTGCAGAGCAGCTTGGCGTGCAGATCAAACTGCAGAAGGTAGAGGATCTGCCGCAGATTATGGCCTATGGCGTGATGAGCACACCGGCGGTTGTGGTCGATGAGCAGGTTGTCCACAAAGGCAGCATGCCATCACGTGAACAGATTGAATCCTGGCTCAAGGAGTAAGTTATGAGTACAACAGCCCCTAAAGCACTGCCGGAAGCGATACAGTACTGCCCGACAACCTCCTGGAATAAAATTCAGAGCGAAGAGATCCTGTTGCTGGATGTGCGCGAAACGCAGGAGGTCGAACAGCTTCATTTTGATGTGCCCAATTATCTGAACATTCCCCTTTCCCTGTTAGAGGAGCGATTCGCAGAAGTGCCGCAAGAGATGCAGGTCATTGTTGCCAGCTTAGAAGGCACTGGTAGTTTAAAAGCGACCTATTATCTGCTCTATCAGGGGTATAGCCAGGTCGCGAATATGAAATTAGGCCTAACCCGCTGGGTTGCAAAAGGCTTTCCGGTGATCGGCGATCCTGCTGCTATCCATAACGGCACAACAGGCAGCTGCTGCCCGCCTGCAGATACAGAAAGCTGCTGTTCATAAATGCAAGAGTGATACAAACGCACCATTTTTTTTAAAATTGAATATTATATTTGTTACCCATTTGACGATATAATGTTTTAAAACCTTATTTCAATAAAAAACCAATAAGGAATCACATGATTCTCTTCTCCACAGAAATTTATAAACTGATCGGCACGGCTTTAACTGAATTAACAGATTCGCAAAATTCCGGTAGAACGCCACATAACCCACTCAGTGAGGCCCACTATTTGGGCGCATGGGTAACAAACGCAATGAAAAAGAAGCGCTTTGATCCCATCGTTGTACCTACGTTACAGGGGTGGCAAAGACAAGCGCGAAGTCTGGGCAAAAATGCCGGACTTAAACGTCAATTTACCTATTTGGAAAAGTGCTACAGCGAAGTTTTAGATGAGCATAAGCAAGTGCAAGCCGTCTATAAAAACCAACTTGAAAAACTTTACGCAGCACTTGAAGAAGATCAGTGGATGGTGACAACAGATTTAACGGTTGGAGAAAGGTTAAACCGCCACAGTGGCGGTAAAGAATCATTAATCGTTTGCGCCCAACAAATGCAGAGCTGCTTTGATGAGCAAGGCAAGCTGATCGCGCCTATCTCTTTATACGTAAGGGGAAACCAACAAAAAATCATCAATTTTGCATTTGCACAAAATTTGCTTTTATATAAAAAGACCGATTATAAATCGAAAGTGAAGTACCACGGCGAGTTTATTGTCTATCCCAATAACGATGGCAGCTTTTTGCCTGAATTCCCTGAAAACCAGAGCACTGCTCAGTAAGTTATGTAGGCAGGTTAATTCGGGGCTCTGTAGCAGGCTTCGAATTAACCCAGTGGCTAACTGGCGTTAGCCTGCTCTTTCTGCTCCAGCAATTCTGCGGCAATTAATGTTAATAAAAAGGTTTCCCGCTCTATCGACAGCCCTTTTTTAGCATTGTTCAACATGGTTAATTGGTTATGCTGAATGGCATCATAAATATTCAACCAGACAGGTTTCATGCCATTTTTTACTTCATAATCTTCATATTTTGTAGCACCCAACTTGCTATCAATATTACAGACATAATAATATGATCTCATCTGCATGATCTCATAACCGTCTTTATCCCAGGGGCGGAACTCTTCGTACAAGCCAAAATCCTCTATGTCACGTATGTTTTGCGCACCTGTCTCTTCCTGCAGCTCGCGTATTAATCCTGCGAGGATCGTTTCGTTTTCATCAACTCCGCCACCCGGCAGTGTGTAATCATGGTAACGGGCGGTATAAAGCATTAAAATCATATCGCCTTTTAATACAATCGCACGGGCAGCGTTGCGTACAAATGTATTTTTATCTAGGGAAAGTATCTCCGGATGAATGGTAGTTTTTAGCAGGCGCATAATAAGACTCTGGAATAAGTTGGGCGGTGATAATATCAGCAGGCAGATTGGGTGAAAAGTAACTTTTGATATTGTTTAATAATGGCGTTCACCTTGTGCTGCGGATTCTGGGCAATTCGTTGATAGTGACGAATGGTTTGTTGTAAATAAGCAAGATGCTCTTTTTGGGAAAAATCCCACATTTTTGAGCCTACCTTTGCAATTGGCTCCTCTGCATTCATAGCAACATGCAGTATTTCATAACCACGTTTATTTTCAATAAGCAGACTTTCAGCAATCAATCCTAACTGCCTGCTGATTAAAAATTCCCGGACTTTGTAATTATGATGCACGGGACACAAAATAAACTCTAACCGGTAATGGCTAAAGGCGGTTAAGATAGCGTCCACCAGCTCAATAGTCAGTTCTCCCCCGACACCTGCAATAATAATTAAGTGCTTATCTGCCGATGGGGAGTTAGAAACCTTGGCGAGGGGTAAATTGATCACATCGGTGCAATGTACAGCCCACTTAGCTTTATCCTGCTCTGACCCGCAATATTTTTGTAAGTCATCTTTTAATGGTTTTAATATAGCAGGGACAATATCCACAAAATGAATCGTATCCGCAGCCTGACGCTGCAACAGGGTTAAGCCGAGAAAACCATGATCACAGCAGCAATCCCAAATATGCTGGTAAGGCTCAGTGATCATAGTGTCAATTCTTTGTAAACGCTGGCTTAAGTTTATCTTATAATGCATCTTTTAGGCAGCCTTCTCTTCAGAGCGCATACTGAGTGCAATGCGTTTTCTTTGCAGATCTACCTGGATCACCCGCACATTGACCAACTGCCCGACTTTAACGATGGCAAAAGGATCACTGACAAACTTATCTGCAAGTTGTGATATATGCACCAATCCGTCTTGATGCACGCCAATGTCAACAAAAGCACCGAAACTGGTAACATTGGATATAACCCCTTGCAAAAGCATCCCTTCTTGTAAATCTGAGATATTATTAATATGTTTTGCAAAATCAACCCGCTTGAAATCAGGTCTTGGATCGCGTCTGGGTTTAGCCAATTCTGCAATAATATCTTTGACACTGATAACACCAAAAATTTTATCTGCATAGTTGTGCGCATCGAGCGAATTCAACAGGCTGCTATTATTGATCAGCTGCGTTACCTGCCCCCCCTGATGTTGCGCTATTTGTTTAACCAAATCATAAGCTTCCGGATGAACAGCGGAGTTATCAAGCGGATTAGCCGCATTCGCGATACGTAAAAAACCGGCGCACTGCTGAAAAGCTTTACTACCTAAGCGCGGCACTTTTTTAAGCGCCTGGCGAGACTTGAAAGTGCCATTTTGATCGCGATACTGGACAATATTTTGAGCAATGCTCTGATTTAAGCCGGCAACGTAAGAGAGCAAAGAGGGCGAGGCACTGTTTAAATCCACCCCGACTGCATTAACACAGTCTTCTACAACACTACCCAGACGCCAGCTTAAACTTGTTTGATTAATATCATGCTGGTACAACCCCACTCCGATAGCCTTTGCATCTATTTTAACTAATTCAGATAAAGGATCCTGCAAGCGTCGCGCAATAGAAATTGCCCCGCGGATAGCGACATCAATATCGGGAAACTCGAATGACGCGAGCTCTGATGCCGAATAAACCGATGCCCCCGCTTCGCTCACCATGACAGTGCTAATATCCAGGTTATGCTGAGCTAACGTCGCACGCATAAAATCATCTGATTCACGTGATGCGGTGCCGTTGCCAATGGCGATAAGCTCGACTTGAAACTGCGCAATCAGTTTAACAACAACCTGCGCTGCCTGTTCAGTTCTGTTGCTCGGCTGATGCGGATAGATAGTCTCATAAGCTAGTAATTTACCGGTGGCATCCACGACCGCCAACTTGCAGCCGGTCCGCAAACCGGGGTCTAACCCTAAGGTCACTTTCGGTCCGGCCGGTGCAGCCATCAATAAATCTTTTAAATTGGAGGCAAAGTTCTCCATGGCATCTTTATGCGCGCTCTCTTTTAAAAGAGAAATTAACTGCGTTTCCAACTGCCCGCTTAACTTACTCTTCCAGGCTTTTTGGATCACTTTTCTGCGCCAATTATCAGCTGATAATTGTAACCAGGAAAAACCCAAATGATGTGCAATCACACTTTCACAATAGGATGTTTTTATTTTTTTATCTTGTTTAGGATCCGCATTTAAGGTTAGTTTAAGCAGCCCTTCTGTTTTACCGCGCAGGACAGCTAAAAGACGGTGCGGCGCTATTTTATTTAAACGCTCCTGATAATCAAA
>DATCZZ010000331.1:0-5720 GCA_036525635.1 Psychromonas sp.
TGTTGTGCTCATTATGGGAATAGTTATAGCAAACTAGATAAGTAAATGATCTAATATCGCGTCGGAAAAATTATTGAGAGCCAGGCGTTTGATTGAGCAATAGCGGACGTGTGTGATTGAAAACAACTAAGTTATCATCCATTTTAGCCAGCAAGCGCTGCACAACAGAATATTATCAAAAACGCAGCGAGCATTCATATTAACCTGCACAAATGCATAAAAATTTATTAGACTTGGTATTGGAACGTGCTGACCTTATAGTGGTTATTTTTGCAGCATCCTGTTGATTCTTTATACAAGGCTGAGGCAGTGTAGTGTAATATTCTACATAAACAGGCGATAGCATAGCAGAAAGCGCCAATAAACGCGGCGCGAAGGGTCAACACGCCTAGCCACTCTCCGCAATTTTTAAGGGACTAAAATGCAA
Organism: Psychromonas sp.; assembly: GCA_036525635.1. Lineage (GTDB taxonomy): Bacteria > Pseudomonadota > Gammaproteobacteria > Enterobacterales > Psychromonadaceae > Psychromonas. The sequence continues at coordinate 428 of DATCZZ010000331.1, forward strand.
TACATAACACGAGAATTACCTAAATATAAACGCATCGCGCTTGTAGCACACGATCATATGAAAACAGAACTATTAAACTGGTCGGAAAGACGTCTGGATGCATTAAAACAGCACCAGCTTTATGCAACCGGCACAACAGGCAGCTTACTGGCCAAAAGGCTAGGTTTACCCATTAAATGTTTATTATCGGGTCCGATGGGGGGGGATCAGCAACTTGGTGCGAAAATAGCAGAAGGTGAAATTGATCTGTTAATTTTCTTTTGGGATCCAATGAATGCCGTTCCACATGATCCCGATGTCAAAGCGTTGTTACGTTTGTCCGCAGTATGGAATATCCCCGTTGCGACAAATATCTCTACTGCTGACTTTATTATTGATTCATTACATTTCGAAAAAAGTTACAGCACACGCATTCCAGATTACCTTGGATACCTAGCCGAACGAACTGAATAAAATCGACTTAAAGAAGGCGCTCAACTTGCAAACACTTAGCGATATTTATATCTACCCAATTAAATCAGGCCAAGCGATTAACCAACCTGCCGCAAAAGTTGAAGAAAAAGGTTTGCAATTTGATCGTCGCTATATGCTGATTGATGATCAAGGAAAATTTATCACCGGTCGAAGTTACCCGCAACTCACCCAAATTAAGGTACAGTTTTCAAAAAAAATGTTACTCGTTGACGCGCCCAATATGCCGATGTTAACCATCAATCCGGCCGAGTTTAGTCAGCAAACTAAAAATGTCATGGTCTGGTCTGACCATCTCAACGCTGTACATTGCCATGCTGAATATGATCAATGGTTTTCTACATTTTTACAGCAAAAATGCCAACTGGTCTTTTTTGCACAACAAACACAGCGTTTTGTAAAGAATAGAAAGACACAGGTTTCATTTGCCGATGGTTATCCGCTGTTATTAATTAACCAAACCTCAGTCGATCAGCTTAATGCGCGCTTAGAAACACCGGTAACAGCCTTGCACTTTCGCCCTAATCTTGTCATTAAGGGAGACTTTCCCTTTATTGAAGATAGCTGGTCACGTATTAAGATCGGTGAAGTCGAATTTGAAGTCAGCAAACCCTGCTCACGTTGTTTGTTTACTAATGTTGATCCTAAAACCGGTATTGCCGACAATAATGAACCGTTACGGACATTAGCCAAATTTCGTTATTATCAGGGAAATATCGATTTTGGACAAAACTTAATTCCCCTTAATGAAGGTTTCATCCGCATTGGTGACGAAATACAAATACTCGAGACAAAAGGCTCTCCTTTTTATAGTTCCCATGATGACCTGCAGGAAAAGAATAAAAAAAACGTGGCAATACATTACCTAGGTTTAGACCTGACCATTACTGGCGATAATCAGCAATTATTATTAGATCAGGCCGAGCAAGCAGGTATTGATATTCCGCACTCTTGTCGCGGTGGAAAATGCGGGCGCTGTAAGGTGAAATTAGTAGAGGGTGAAGTGATTGCACTCAACAACCAGGGTTTAACTGAATTGGAGATTGAGCAGGGTTATATTCTAGCCTGCAGTTGTATCCCGGTCTCAGATATTAGTATTAATCATTAGAAGGTGAAGTAAGTGCACTCAACAACCAGGGGTTAACTGAATTGGAAATTGAGCAAGGTTATATTCTCGCCTGCAGTTGTATTACGGGAGCAGATATTAGCATTAATAATTAATGAGAAAGAGCCCTGTAAAGGCTCTTATAAAAATGCATAAATCTGCGTCTAGGTATATTAGGATAGATCAATAACGCTCAAACAGTTTCAATAACGCATCACTACTGTCAGGTGCAAATTTTTCCTCTTGCTCTTTACCATAAACGCTGTCGGCTAACTGCTGCTTATGTGTTTGCAGGGCGAGTACGCGTTCTTCAACAGTATGTTCACAAATTAACTTGTAAACAAATACAGGCTTATCCTGACCAATGCGATAAGCGCGGTCTGTTGCTTGGTTTTCTACTGCAGGGTTCCACCACGGGTCATAATGAATCACAGTATCTGCGGCAGTCAGGTTAAGCCCAACTCCGCCGGCTTTTAAAGAGATAAGGAAAACCGGCACCTCGCCGTTTTGAAACTGATCAATGACTTCGCTGCGATTCCGAGTTTGACCTGTTAACTTAACAAAATCAATATCTTGCGCCTGCAGTGACTGTCCAATCAAGCCCAGCATTTGTGCAAATTGAGAGAAGATCAGAATGCGTCTCCCCTCTTCGATCATTTCAGGTAAAACTTCCATCAAAAAGTCCAACTTTGCTGAACTTTTGATATGTTGTGCATGCTCAAGTTTGACTAAACGGGGATCACAACAAGCCTGACGCAGTTTAAGAAGTGCATCTAAAAACTCAATACGGCTTCTTGCCATCCCTTTTTCTTTAAGTAAATCACGTACCTTGGCCTCCATCGTGACACGAATGCTTTCATATAATGTACGCTGGTCATTGGGTAGAATAACATTCTGCACAATTTCAGTTTTAGCTGGCAACTCTTTGGCCACATCGTCTTTGCTGCGGCGTAATAAAAAAGGTTGGATTTTTTGTATTAACCAAGCTTGTATCTGTTGATTGCCCTCTCCTTCAATGCCTTTACGGTAAAAACGATTAAAGGTCGTATGGCTGCCTAAAAAGCCGGGCATTAAGAAATCAAACAACGACCACAACTCGCCTAAATGATTTTCCATTGGTGTCCCGGTTAAGCATAACCGCTGTTTTGCATTTAAGCGTTTGATGCTTTTGCTCATTTTGGCTAACGGGTTTTTAATCGTCTGTGCTTCATCAAGAATTAAATCTGAAAATTGCTGCGTTTCAAGCTGTGCAAAATCTCGCCCGACGAGTGGATAAGTAGTGATCACTAAATCATAATCAGGGAGATTAGCAAAATGTTGATGACGCTCGGTGCCGTGCAATATCAGCACTTTTAAATCAGGTGTAAATTTAAGCGTTTCATTTAACCAGTTGCCCACCAATGATGTCGGACAGATCACCAACGCGGGGTTAACTAACTGTTGATGCTGTTTTTTATACAGTAAATATGCCAATGTCTGAATTGTTTTACCCAACCCCATATCATCGGCCAGTACCCCTGAAAAACCATATTCATTTAAAAAAACCAACCAATTTAAACCTGCATGCTGGTAGTCCCTGAGCGTTGCATCAAGCCCCTGAGGTAATTGTACTTCCTGAATCCCGGTAAAATTCGTTAATTTTTCAGCTAACGCCTTAACATGTTTTCCACCAACCCAACGGTTTATCTCTGGCAACTGAGCCAATAATGCGGCCTGACTCTGTGGCAGGTGGATACTGTCATTATTGACTTCCCCAAGCTCCTGCAATATAGACAAAATGGGTTGAATGGATTCACGTTTAATACGTAAAGGACGACCATTAGATTGTGCTAATAAAATGTCAAAATGATGTTCTTGCCAATCTTCATTACTGCGCAGCCATTCCAACAATAAGGGTAGCAGTTCAACGCGCCGGCCTTCAATCTCAATGGAAACGCCGAGATCAAACCAATGCCCCTGCTCTTCCACCTCAATATCAATGCTGTTTACTTGCTCACTGCTCAGTGCAAGATTGGGGGCAATTTCAAATACCCACCCCATTACTTCTAAACGCGCTTTATGGGCCGTTAAGAATGATAACCACTGAAACTCTTGAGATCCTCCTAATTCTGGCGGCAGAATACCTAACAGCTGATCCGTTTTCGGCTGCTTAGGATCGTACATACACAGATCCAACAAACACAATTGTTCAAAATGCTTTAACGCTAAACGTTCCTGATCATAGTCTCGGTGGATTGTGACAATCTCATTATTCCACATAAATTGTGTGCGTTCCGGCTCATCGAGCATGCTCGGATTTAATTCAAATTCCCCATAACGAAAATACAAACGTGCGACAAATAAACTCTGCCCTTTGATATTTTTCTCGTTGAGGCTAAATACAACTTGTAAATTATCGGTAATTTCACGCGTTGGGTAAACCGTCGGATTGGGTAAAACAGCCTGAGGAAAACGCAATGCTACCTGCTCGGTGAAATGAGCGCATTGCTGTTCGGCCAGGGGTGGGGTTTTTAAGAGAGATAAAATCCAAACACTATCAAAGGCACTGTCAATTTCACCAATTAAACCGCGATCCGTATCCAGGTAAAAAGGCCTTGGCGTTGGAATTAGCAACCAGTTTTCGGTATCTTCAAGGCTCACCAGCAACTGTTTTAAATTACCTTTTTCAATCCAGTGCAGCCGCAGTGATTTTTTTTCAGCGGCTTGTAAAGGCAAGCTCAAGTCCTGCCAGAAACAGCGCCCTGTCGCTAATATTTTCTGCAGTGCAAGCAAATCATTGTCAGTATGTATTGAGGTTTTATCCAGCTTGGGAACGCGCCCTTCTTTTGCCAGCAGAAGCTGTAAAATGCTGACATCTTCTTTTTTTACCCACTTATAACTTTCCATCCAAGATTCGTTTTCAACAACGGAAATAAGATTTTTTTCCGCAAAAACATTAACATTTTCACTTTTTAAAAAACGTACTGATCCGTACTCCACCTGCAGATACTGCATGGCATGGTTGTAAGCCCTTTTATCAAAAGAGAGGCGGAAGTACCCCTCATAAGCGGTTGCGGCCGGTGCAAATTTCTTTTTAGCAAGTTGATTTTGTAATAACTCAAACCATGCCTGGTAACTATTTTCAATATTATAGTTTGGCGTATCCGCCTGATAGGCAAGCAACAAAGCAACAGCGTGTTTACAGTTCCAGCCGACCGGACAAGTGCAACTACTCTGGATAATAAAGCCGCCTTTATTAGACTTTTTAATCGAGGCACTGGTTTGATAAGGTGTTTCTGAGGAACCTTTAACAGTACCGCTGAGCAAATTTTTACTGTCATCATACTCACAAGACAAGACTCGGCTTTCTTTAAAATAGCGCGTCCCCCGGTCAATAATATTACGACCGAAACTAGTAGAAATGTCTTGTGGAGTGATCTTGGGCATCTGTATAACCAACTTAAAAATGGATCGTTAATGATAGAGGTCAGGGGACAATAAATAAAGATTTATTACGGCCAAACAGAAAAAATGCCCCTAATATAGCCGCTATCATTCAAGATGCAAAAATCAGCAAGGTGAGTGGTTAACAGATTCGAGGCGTGAAGATGCAGATCTAACGGGTTAAATCAAACCGGCACAACAATGATATTTGCCATGCGGGGGAGTTATTAGCAGCGAAAACCGTCCATAATTAAAATGCTGAGCAACCTCTTCGAGATTTTTGCCTGTCGCATC
>DATCZZ010000332.1:0-6883 GCA_036525635.1 Psychromonas sp.
TTAATTACAATCAGGGCTGGCAACATACAAATGGAACAGAGTCCCCACAAAACCACTTCTATAAATTGTCGTGTTTACGCCCTAAATAGGATAATTTGTCGCCTTTTGGTATGTCCTGCAATGACTTTTAAACAAACACTAAAGGTCAGCTAAGTATTCAATGAAAAATTATCCGGTATTTTGAGGAATACGGATTCAAAATGTTGCTGATTTCACTCTGGCTGTGACAAGACTTTTCGTTACTCACACTCTGCGTGGGAATACTGCTGCCTAGCCGATTTAGTTTTTCGCAAGCTTTCGCTTTAAGCGCATAGCTTAACTTTCTTCGTTGCTTGTTTCGCCCTGACGGCGATCCTACTTTTTCTAAATGCCGAGAAAAAGTAGGCAAAAAGCGTCACCCCTAGCCATTTTTTAATCTTGCACTGCCCAACCACTTTATAACGCACCAGCTTGAAATGCACGTCCCTGTGCATGCCAAGCTTAGTGGAAACGTCGTGTTTCCACTTGCTAAAGCGTTTGTTCATCACAAGTAAAATGGAAGGGGGGATATCGTAGCCACATTATTTTGCTAAATACTCAATGAAAAACTATCCGGTATTTTGCCGGAAAACTTATGTACGAGTACTTAGCGCATTGCCAGTGCTGATTAGGCTTGCGGGTTTGTATTATCGCGGAGCTGCTTGAAATCGGCTGGCTATTACATTGCTCTGTCATGCTGAAAATGAGCAAATGGCGGCCATTGCTCAATTAACCTTAAGAGAATTTTTGTTTATAGAATGATTTGGCATCAAAAATGCAATTTAAAAATTAACCGCAGTAGCAATAAAAATGACAGACATTTTTATTGACTACAGAGATTTTTATTAGCAACGGAGTCTAAGATTATGAGCGACAACAAAAATATAATCAGCAGTACATTTAAAACCTCACTGAACAATGATTGTACTAACCATTTAGCCCTTCAGCTTGAGCAATGCCGTACGCAAAGCAAAGCGCAACAGCGAAAGGTTAACTCATCATACGAATCGCCATTGGCTGATATTGTAACTTATGCATTTATCCGCGGTTATAACTAATGCTTTGCTCTCAAAGGATACCTGGCAATGTTCATCTGCAGGCTGGTATCCTTTAATACTCATTATTTTGACGCAGAGCTCTGCCCTGAATTGAACTGTACCTGCCTATTTTATACGGGCGATTTTGCTGCATTTAAGCTTGCAACCCATTGCTATACCTTACATAATCACCGGATGTAATTACTTTTAGATGTGAGACATCGCGGTTAAATAGATAAACCCACGCCAGCACCTGCGCTCCGTTAAGTAGTTTAACAGGCAGCATTTTTCTAATATATTCATGGGGAAACGGGAATTTTTCCGAGCATTCTTCATAATCATCAAGCAGGGCAAATAATTTACTGCTATCGCTTATTTTGTAGACCTCGCCGAAAACTTTATCTGTTATTTCGCTGGATTCAATCATCCCGGGATACCCTTCCAGCGCATAAAGTTTTCCCTGCGCTTCTCCGGCTGCCAGGTACTCACTGTAAGCGGCTAACAAACCATGCATTTTACTCTTTTCCCCGCGCCGTAATGTGCCGTATACAAAAATCAATTGCGGATTCATTCTCTAATTTCCCTTCAAAAACATCTCTTTAAGTTTTATTGAAATCTCATCAGCCATCTTTCTATGTTGATCTGCTTCCCAGTGAATGCCATCTATTGCGCTGGAATTGACGACACTGCCGGCATCAAAAAATGCACATCCCAGCTCTTCAGCACGCAGTGCGTAGTACCTGGCAAACGCTTTGGATTTCTCCTCTCCACCTTCAAAGAGCAGGCCAAAATAGCCGACTTCAGAGATAACAGGTGGGGCGACTAAGCATACACTGTGGGCTTTTAGCTTATTCTGGCCGCTGAGCTCCTGAATTTTACGCACTAATTTAGCCGCATTTTGGGAAATATCATCGGCAGATTGAGCAAAGCTGGTTTTCAAATCATTTGTTCCCAGCATAAGCACAAGATAGTCGGGCTGGTACTTTTCAAGGCAGGGGGCAAGATAGTCATTTCCATTCACAAGCCCAGCCGCTGGATCATCAAAGAAGGTTGTTCTTCCCGGTTGGCCCTGTTCAATAATTTGATAGCCTGCAGGCAGCAGGCTGGTTAATAATGCAGGCCATCTTTGAGTCGCATTGTAACGTCGGCCATCAACTGGAGAATATCCCCAAGTATTTGAATCCCCGAAACATAATATGGTTTTCATGAGTTCTTTCTTTTTAATGAGTTATGCGGCATTGCCTATAGGCTCAGGAAATATTTCCTAATCTGACTATTTTTTGGGGTTGCTCTTAGGTAAACAATATCCTTTATCACAACTCGATTTACGGTAAGGCTTAAAATTCAGTTTACTGCCTGGTGATGCGGGTGACTTATCCTCTTTAGCCGTCAAATTCATCGGATTGCGTGGCACTATCCCGGCTGCAAAGCTACGCTCTCGAGGAGGCAATTTATATTGCTCATCATGAGGTCTGGGCAGACCTTTAAAACGGTATAAGTAAAATGCTTCCAGCTTCTCTCTTGCCCAGGTCGTATTGTTTAGAAATTTCAAACTTTCCGCTATGCTGGGATCGCCGGCAAAGCAATCAAAACGCAGCTCAGCCGCCAATACATCCCATCCATAAAATGCTACCAGTTCAGTTAATAAATCATCTAACTTAAGGCCGTATAATGGATTGTTTTGCTGTTCCGCTGTCATAAATGCTCCTGGAAAATGTAAATGATTAATCAGTTGATAATAAAAACATCTTGCTAAGATACGCCAGATAATCTCAAAATTAAAGACCAGTAATGCTCAGACATACTTAGCCTAAAGATAACTCAATCGAGTGGCAGCTCAGTCTTTTTCACCACCTCTCTTAATACAAAACTTGAATGTACGCCAGTAACACCTTCTAACTTGGTTAACCGTCCGAGTAAAAACTTCTCATAATGCTGCATATCGCGCACCACCACTTTTAACAAAAAATCAGCACTCTGCCCGGTCACAATCAAACACTCCAGTACCTCAGGTAAAGCGGCAACCGCACGTTCAAAGTTATCAAAACGATCCGGTGTATGGCGATCCATGGAGATACCTATCATAGCGGTCAAGTTTAACCCCAGTACCGCGGGTTTTAATAAAGTGACATGTTTATCGATAATCCCCGACTCCTCCAGTCGTTTCACACGGCGTGAACAGGGCGTCGGTGATAAGCCAATACTGTCGGCTAATTCTAAATTACTGATACGCGCATTGCCCTGCATCAGCCTGAGAATGTGCTTATCAATACGATCTAACTTAATGAGTTCCTGCATACTATTTAACCTGAGTGTATTTTTTCACTAATAATAGCACAATAAGTAGTTAGTTATTGCTAAAATAGTTCGAATTTTGCATTACTTTGCAACCACTCGCTACGCAGTTCATTCTATAGTTAGTACATGGATAGCGAGCGAAGTTTCTAACCGGAGACGGGCGGTAATACCCTTACAATGGTGCACCAACTCGCTAATTCACATCTTTGCTGCCACTGTTCTAAAAGGAAATGATTCGTGTCTAATATCGCTAATATCCACTCCAGTTTTAACCATAGAAAATATCGCGCCTATGCGCCAATCCAAAAAACCGATAGACGCTGGCCAGAAAAAATTATCGAAGCGGCACCTCTGTGGTGCAGTGTTGATTTGCGCGATGGTAATCAAGCGCTGATTGAGCCTCTGAGCCCAAGCCAGAAGCTGGATCTGTTTAAACTGTTGGTTGATGTCGGCTTTAAAGAGATTGAAGTCGGTTTTCCCGCGGCATCGGCACCGGATTTTGATTTTGTCCGTCAGTTGATTGAAGAGGATTTAATTCCGGACGATGTCACTATCCAGGTATTAACGCAGGCACGCGAGCCTTTAATAGCACGCAGCTTTGAAGCGTTAAAAGGGGCAAAAAAAGCCATAGTGCATTTATATAACTCAACCTCAAGAGTGCAGCGTGAGCAGGTATTTAAAAAATCGCGCGATGAGATCAAAGCCATTGCCGTGCAGGGCGCGCAGTGGGTACGAGAGTTTGCGGCTGCCCAGCCCGAGACAGAGTGGTCGTTCCAGTATTCGCCCGAGAGCTTTACCGGCACTGAGATGGATTACGCTGTGGAAGTTTGCGATGCCGTGATCAACGTCTGGCAGCCGACACCTGACAACAAGGTGATTATCAATCTGCCTGCGACCGTTGAGTCATCTACACCCAACGTCTACGCAGATCAGATTGAATGGATCTGTGACAATATCAGCCATCGCCAGGCCGTGACCATCAGTTTACATACGCACAATGACCGCGGCTGCGGTGTTGCTGCAGCTGAGCTGGGGGTGCTGGCGGGTGCTGATCGTGTCGAAGGGACATTGCTTGGCAACGGCGAGCGCACCGGTAATATGGATATAGTCACTATGGCGATGAATCTATATAGCCAGGGCATTGATCCGCAACTCAATTTTGCTGATATGGACCGTATTATTGCAACCGTTGAACGCTGCACACAATTAGCAGTGCACCCCCGTCATGCCTACGCAGGTGAATTAGTGTTTGCGGCTTTCTCCGGCAGCCATCAGGATGCGATTAACAAATGTATGGCGATTGATGCTGCGCAGCGCAGCAAAGATCCCGACGCGCACTGGCAGGTAGCCTATCTGCCCATCGACCCGCGCGATTTAGGGCGGACTTATCAGCAGGTTATACGTATTAATAGCCAGTCCGGAAAAGGTGGGGTGGCCTATGTACTGGAGCAGGATTACGGTATTCAAATGCCGCGCTGGATGCAGGTTGATTTTAGTCCGCATGTACAGCAGCATGCCGAAAACAGTGAAAGTGAAGTTTCATCGGCAATTATTCACGATATTTTTTGCAATACCTATTTAGCCGTGCAGAACAGCGCAACTGTCGACAACTACCAGCTTAACCGTCAGGGTAATATCGATATATTAGCGGCGCAGATACGCGCTGTTACCGGCCCTGTGACAATTAATGGTCAGGGTAAAGGGGTACTGGACGCCTTTGTCAGAGGGTTAAGCGCATCAATCGGAAGTGACATTGTCTTAATCGACTATAACGAGCATGCCCTGCCGAGCAGAAAAGGGGCTGAAAATGAACAGGCCGAAGCGATTGCCTTTGTCCAGCTTAGCCTTCAAGGTGCACGTTACTGCGCAGCAGCCAAGTGCGACGATATAGTCACCGCCTCTTTGCAGGCGGTCGTTAATGCCGTTAGCCGCAGCGGGGTAGCCATCAGCCAGCGCAGCAATTTTAAATTAGCCGCAGTGCAGTAGCGATACACAGCGCTATCCTGCGGGTTAAATAGAATGTTGTTTGATTATTACGGGCTAATTTTCTGCTCCTGTTGAGGCAGAAAATAAGCCCGGCTGTTCAATCTACTTGCCCCGCCCGCTGGGGCTGTGGTGGTCAATAGGATCGGGCTTTACTCGGGATCTGATCACGCTCAAGCGAATGATCTTACCCAATGTTATGGCTAAAATAGCCATGTCGCACACCCTTTAATAAAGTATCAAATACCTCTCCATCAACCTGCAGAAGACGTTCATAATCTACCTCTACTAGACATAATAACTGAAGTCTTTAGTCGTGTCCGGTAGTATTCGACCATCACAAGGGTAATAGGTGCGAACATCTTAGGCCAGAGGCAAGGCCTGACGATAACTGCCTGCAATGGGAACAAAAAATAAAAAATTATGGTCTACGGCGCCCTTGATGACTGCTCAGATGCCCGCAAAAATTAATCCCGGTATTACTGCTGCAGGGAGAAAATGGTTATGTACCCCTGGAGCAAGCTAAAACCATGAAAAAAATCTTTGCCAAATGCCCGGTTAAAAGTAATAGTAGCTGCGGGCCATTTAGCTCCCGTGACGCAGGCAAAAGAACTCAACAGCCTTACCTCCCAGTTTCTAAAAACAGATTAATTAAAAGTACATTATGACTGAAGTAACTCAAAATAGATTTGTCGCGAATATTAAAAAATACGGCTCAAGCCTCGCCATGTTTTTGTTGTTTATTGCCGGAATGTATATACTTTACAGAACGTTACATCAGACCAATACCCACGATATATATGCTCATATACGCGCTTTACCCGCGAGCAAAATACTACTCGCAGCTCTATTCACACTGCTCGGTTACGCAGCTTTAGTAGGTTATGACTGGTCAGCTTTAAAATATGTCGGCAAAAAATTACCTATTCCTCTGGTGGCTTTTACCTCCTTTACCGGTTTTTCTCTGGGTAATACCATCGGTGTCAGCTGGTTATCCGGCGGCGCTGTACGCTATCGTTTATATTCCCGAGTAGGATTATCCGCAACAGAGATTGCGATGATAGTGGCATTCTGCACCGTCGGCTTTGGCATCGGCGAAATGCTGGTTGGGGGGATGGCTTTGATAATCCACCCCGATGTTTTTTCCGATTATCTTAAGATCTCTCCGGCATTGATACGCTGGGGAGCAATCATCATGGTGGTAAGCGCCGGGTTGTTGCTTTTGATCAGAAGCTATCATCATGGTGAAATACATTTCAGAAAAAAAATATTCCGCCTGCCGAGCACCGGAATTTTGGCCGGGCAAGTACTGTTCTCGATTATGGATATCGGTTTTGCGGGCGCCACGCTCTTTATTTTATTGCCGGAGAGTAATATCTCTTTTTTCCTGTTTCTGGCGGTATTTGCTATTGCGCTGGTGGCCGGAGTGCTCAGCCACGTACCGGGCGGAATAGGCGTTTTCGAAGCGGTCATCGCGGCGGCATTACACCCCTATCTTTCACTGGAAAGTTTGACCGCAGCGTTGGTCAGTTACCGGATCATTTATT
>DATCZZ010000333.1:0-11518 GCA_036525635.1 Psychromonas sp.
CCTATTTAAACTCATTAATCCTCATTTAGAGCTATTTGCTCTGTTTTTGTGTATTTATCTATCTACCGCGGGTTATTATAGCAAGATCAGCTACAAATTTCAGCACAGTCAACAAAACAGTTATTGACGCCATGCATGCAGCTGGCTATGGATATAGCGCCTGTAAGGAAGAGAAAAGCAAAATCCAGTTTTTGAACCATGGCTTTATTTAGCGTAAAATCCAACTAAAATGCCCCTTTACAAATTAGATAAACAAGAGGAATCCCATCAAGTGAAAATAATTAGCGGCCTTAAAGAGATAATCGATAGCTTTGACACCTTTATTTTGGATCAGTGGGGCGTATTGCATAACGGCGGCTCTGCTTTTGAAAAAGCGGTTGAAGCATTGGAATTTTTAAAGCGGCATAATAAAAAAGTGGTGATCCTGTCCAACAGCGGTAAGACCGCACGATTTTCCTATGCACGTCTCGCAGATTCGGGGATCAAGCGTGATTTATACCTTGATGTATTAACATCAGGTGAACATATGCTGCATAACTTTAATTCAGGAAAGTTTAAACATCTGGGAAAAAACGCCCTGTTATTCACCTGGGATAATGACACCAGTATGCTTGAAGAGTGCGGATTAACTGCCAGCAAGATTGAAGATGCTTCATTTATTCTCTGCTGCGGCGTGGATCGCGGTGATCTTGCAAATTATATGGATGATCTGCAGTCAGCACGCCAACGCAATCTTGAACTGGTAGTCAGTAATCCGGATCTCGTGGCGATGACGGCTGACGGCTCCCTAAAAACCTGCCCGGGGGCTATTGCCAAAGTTTATCAGGAGATGGGAGGCACAGTTCACTGGCATGGCAAACCGCAGCATGAGATTTATAAGATGTGCAGAGAGTTAGTTGGCGGATGGCAGAATGCCATTGCTGTCGGTGATAGCATGGAGCACGATATTGCAGGTGCAAATATCGCCGATATATCAAGCTTATTTATCACTAGCGGTATCCACAATAGTGATATTAGTGACAGGAAAAGTATTCAGGGTTTAAGTGATAAATTTTCTGTGCAACCCAGCCATTGCCTTGACTGGTTTAAGGTCTAATGCCGTAATAGTATTACGGCCACAAAGAGAGTTAATAGGTTACTGCTTTATCCAGGCAAGCGGATTGTGCAGGTTCAGCACGATCCACTCTCGTTATGCAAATCATCTATTTGATTATTAATAAAATAGGCTAATTTTCGGATAGCATCTTCCCGGCTGTTAGCATCTTGCTCGCTGAAATTGAGGCGCATGCAATGACGGTACTTACCCGTCGCTGAAAAAATAGGGCCAGCTGCAATGTTTACTCCCGCTGCCCGACTTTGCTGTGCTAATTTTACTGCATCCAGCTGTTTTGGTAATTCAACCCAAAGGAGATATCCTCCCTTGGGAAAGCTGATACGGGTGCCCGCCGGGAAGTATTTATTAAGCGCCTTGATAAGGCGATCCCGCCCCAGCTTATATTCCAGGCGCAAACGACGAAGGTGCCGGTCATATCCGCCCGATTTGATGAAATCGGCAATCGCTAATTGTGGCAGTGTCGGACACATAGAACTGATGACATATTTAATATGCGTCACCTTATCTCGATAGCGCCCTGGCGCAATCCAACCTACGCGTAGCCCCGGCGCCAAACTTTTAGAAAAAGAGGAGCACAGCAATACCCGCCCATCTTCATCAAAAGACTTAATCGTTTTGGGACGCGGGTATTGGTAGGAAAGATCACCATAAATATCATCTTCGATAATGGCAATATCATAACTTTGGGCTAATTGATAAAGACGCTTCTTATGCGCTTCCGGCATGATATAACCCATCGGGTTATTGCAGGTAGGGGTTAACAAAATCGCTTTAATTGGCCACTGATCCAATGCAAGTTCGAGCGCCTCCAGGCTCAGCCCCGTTTCCGGGTTAGTTGGAATTTCCATCGCCCTTAAATTGGCTCCTTTGATCGCCTGCATAGAGCCGTAAAAACTCGGTGATTCAATTGCGACTATATCGTCAGGCTCTGTTACTGCCCGCAGACAAACCGATAAAGCTTCCTGACAGCCCGAGGTTACCACTAAGTCATCAGGATGCAGCCGGCACCCCGAGCCCTGTATCAATTTTACGAGCTGCTCCCGCAAAACAGATGTCCCCCTTACGTCCCCGTAAGGCAAACTCAATTGCGCATTATAGCGGGTCAAGTCAACAATTTTTTTAAGCAGTGGTTTGAGAGAGGGTGTATCCATGATTGGCATCGCATGCTGTAATTGAACCGCCCCCTCAATATCTTTATTGAGCAGCAGCTCAAGCACCTCATGCCATTGTGATACGTCCGAGGGCCTCTGCGGCGGGCGTGATGTTTCCGGTAATTTATAAACAGGCGTATGTGGCATCGCAAAATAACCCGATTTTGCCCGCGCCTCTACCAGGTTTTCCATTTCCAAATGCCGATAGGCTTCCTGAACGGTCGAGACACTCACCCCATGCAAAGCGGCAAGCTGGCGAACCGAGGGTAATTTATCACCCGCTTGAAATAAACCTTGTTGAATATGTTCGCGTAATGTATCGGCTAATTTTTCATACAGTTTCATTTCCGGCTCGGCATCTGTAAGGTAAGGATAAAAGTATAATAGCGAATATTTTCACTTATTATCAATACAGATGCTTACAAAAAAGGCAATACAGTGCTTTTTACAGCAAACTGTATGGTTATCTCATTTATTTTTGCATCTGTACTGTTTTTTCTGCTGCTTTAACATCTTCCCTGTTCAGTAATAAACTGAATGCATGTTAAGGAGAAGCTTATGTTATGGGTGAACACAGCAAATACGATTAAACGCGCTGCATTTTACTATACAACGCGGCGACAATTAGTTTCGTTATCTGCGGAACAATTAAAAGACCTGGCGATCACACGCGAGGATGCAAAAAATGAAGCGGGTAAATCAAGCATCACCGCTGTTGTAAAAGCACTTTTTGCTGAACGTCAAAATAGTAAAAAAGAGTTGCAGCATAGTAATAAATCAGGGAGAAGCTAAATGGAATATTCCTTATTATTTGCAATCACACTTTTTGCCTTTGTTATGTCGGTAACACCGGGGCCAAATAATATGATGCTCCTAGCTTCAGGTGCGCAATTTGGCTATCGTCGTACCCTTCCTCATATTTTCGGGATTATTCTCGGCGTCGCCTTCTTACTTGCCTCAGTACTGCTTGGATTAGGCTTCGTTTTTGAACGTTATCCGCTACTCTATGATCTGCTCAAAGGTCTAGGCAGTGCCTATTTACTCTGGTTAGCATGGAAAATTGCAGCAGCACCGACCGATGAGAGCAGCTTCACCAGAGAGCACAACAAACAAAACGCAGCACCGATGAAACTGTTATCCGCTTCATTCTTTCAATTCATCAATCCCAAAGCATGGGCGATGGCAATTGGTAGTGTCAGTACCTTTACACTTGCCGGAGAAGAATATTTTGAATCTGGCTTATGGATAATGGCCGCATTTGCACTGATGGGATTTATTGCTATTAGTTTATGGACATATTTAGGTGTGGCAATACGTCAATTGCTGACGACACCTGCTCGCAAACGTAGTTTTAATTGGGTGATGGGGGGGATGACCGCCTCAACGTTAATATTTATTTTATTTTAGCCAGCAATCAGATATTTATGCGGATTGCTATGATTCTCCCTTTGCAGCCGCACTCCTGTTGCCATCAGAAGCGGCTTTTACAGAGAATCAATTGGATGTAACTCTCTTGATTGGTATTCGCCCGAGGGCCACCCTGCTTTTTCGTAGGCGCACCAATGGACACTCCGAAGCGGCGCGTTAAGAACAGCACAGGAGCTGCTATCGGATTGGCCCCTTTATATCGCGCTCAAGAAACAGCAGGCAAGCTGTTATTTCCAATCCTAATAACCCACTACAACACCAGCAAAAGCCCTGTTATGCATTATGTGCCAGCAGGTTAGCTATCCATTTTTTCTGCTGTTTTTTCTTTCTATGCTCATTAAGCTGCTTGCGGATCTCTTCAACCGCATCAGCCTGCTCTGTTGCGCCTGCCGGGTATATCTCATGGCAAAGTAACAGATGTAAACCAATTTCGCTTTCAACAACCGGGCTGACACTCTGCGCCGCCATCTTAAACAAAACCTCATCCAATGCCGGGTAAAGCTGGCCGCGCGTAACAGTGCCGATTAGACCGTCCTGTAATGCGCTGGGACATTCGGAATTGCTCAGTGCAAGCTGTGAAAAATCATCTATATTCGCCATTAATTTCTCACGTAACTGATTAATTCGGGAGCTTGCCGCCTTTCTTCTGTTTTCAGGATACTGAGGGTTAATGGTAATTAATATATGGCTTACCTTGCGTCGCTCGGGATGCGAAAATCTCTCTTTATTTTTTTGGTAATAAGCCAGCGCCTCATCGGGTGTCACCTCGGGAACATTTTGCGTCTGCGCATCGATGGTTTTTTCGCAGAGCAGATCCCGGTAAATAACCTGATGTAGCTGTTTCTGGCTCATGCCCTGTTTCTCAAGGCATAGGTTAAAATCGTCAGGGTTAGCAAACTGGCTTTGTAAATGCTCGACAGCAAAATCAACTTCCTGAACAGTTACTTTCTGCTCCTCTGATTCAGCACTGGCTAACACTGCGCTCATTAACTGCAACGCCACCTCAAGTTGCGGTTCAAGTTTTGCCAGAATAGCCGCATCAAGTGATTCTGGTGCACATTGGTACTCATTCCAGGCTAATTTAATTAATTGGTATTGTCGGCAGACAGCTGAATCAATTGGGTAGTTTGCTAACATTATCTTCTCCCTAGTTGCGTACCTGATAATAAAGTTGTACTTACAGGATCTATTTTTAATGCCCATTCCGGGACTATCCAGGAATTATTACTGAGGCCGTTTTGCTGCTTAAATAGAACACGATAGGATAAAGGCGGCTCCTCATTTTCTATACCTAACACTTGCCCGCTGGCACCGCTGGGCACCACCACTTCTCCGGCGCAGCTCAGAGACTGCTGTACCAGCACGCAATCACCTCGCTCAAAGAGTCGCTCAACCCACGGGCTATCTAAATCACCGAGCTCCGACTCCCGACAACCGACGGTACAGCCCTGCTCCATGAAATGCACCTGGTAGATAACCTGATCCTGGAGGAATTTTCCCACCCCTTTGATATATCCCAGACTGCCTCTGCGGATCAATAAAGCACCACGATTTTTGCCCATAAAGGTGCCGTCATTTCTTATGTTTTTAATCACTCTGACTTTATCGCCATAATCAAACCTAGCTTCCATTATTAAATCTCCTAATTTAGCTCATAGAGCCTAATATCTGGCTGCTTATTTTAAGTAGCTCTTTATCCGAAGGACTGCGTTTCCGGCTGATTGCGAACTCCTGTACCGCGCATAACAATTTTCCGGTCTGCACTTTATCCAATGAAATTCCGAAGCGGGCAAAAACCGCTTTGACTGCCCCCATGCCGGAGTGCTTACCCAGCACCAGTGTATGGGTACGTCCCAGTAGTGTAGGATCCAGACCTTGGTAATTACGTATATCTTTGATTAAGCCGTCAACGTGAATACCCGACTCATGGGTAAAGGCCCGTTTCCCCACCAAACTTTTTTGCCTTGGGACAGGTTGACCTGCCGCTTTCGATACGGCTAAGCAAAGCGCCGGAAAACTGTGCAGGCTGATCCCGGTTTGCTGCTGGTAACATTGATGCAGCGCGGTAACCACCTCTTCTAAAGGTGCGTTGCCCGCGCGTTCACCTAAACCAACAACGGTGGTATTCGCATAGGATGCGCCGCCTTTAATAGCGGCTAGGGTATTGGCCGTCGCCAGCCCCAGATCATCATGGCAGTGGATCTCAATCGGCAAGGGCTGGTTTTCACTTAACGACTTGATTTGTGCATAGGTAGCAAAGGGTTCAAGCAAACCCAAGGTATCAGCATAACGCAATCGTTTAGCCCCGGCACGCGCGCCCAACAGTCCTATTTCGCTTAAAAAATCAGGCTCCGCCCGGGACGCATCTTCACAACCGATACAGACCTGCAAGCCAAGTGAAACAGCATACTCAATGCAGCTTTGCAGCTGCTTTAACAGCCTTGCCTGAGTGGATTTTAATTTATGCTCAATCATCTGCCTGGAGCTGGGAATGGAGATATCCACCCAATCAAGCTTTAACTGCGCGGCAAGCGCTATCTCATGTTTTTTAGCCCGGCACCAGGCCATCAGCGTTGCTTTTGGTAATGCATTACGAATAGCGGCAATGGTTAAGCATTCCTCAGCGCCCATCGCCGGGATACCAACCTCTAAATCCGTGACACCGGCGTTATACAGCATCGTCGCCAGATTCACTTTTTCTGCTCGCGTAAAGGCAACGCCTGCGGTTTGCTCGCCATCTCTTAATGTTGTGTCGTTAATCGTAACCATCGCAATGACCTTTTAAGCAACAGCCGGTTCAAAAGCTTCGATATCAAGCGGCTTGCCATCTTTCCAGTATGGAGAGAAAGCGCGCAGTCTTTCGATAATGGCAGGAACGACTGCAATCACTTTGTCGATCTCTTTCTCTGTTGTATAACGGGACAGGGAGAAACGGATCGTGCCGTGCGCTGCCGTGAAGGGGATCTGCATCGCCTGCATCACATGTGAGGGTTCCAGAGAGCCGGAAGTACAAGCACTGCCGCTTGAAGCTGCGATCCCATGTTGGTTTAAGAACATAAGAATGGCTTCACCCTCTACATATTCAAAGGCGATGTTGCAGGTATTAGCGACGCGATTATCCGGATCGCCGGTAACAAAAGCATGCGGAACCTGTGCTAAGATGCCCTGCTCGAGCTTATCGCGTAATACTTTGATTTTTCCAGCCATTGTCTCCAGGTGCAGTTCGGCCTGCTCTGCCGCCACGCCGAATGCCACTATACTTGCGCTATTTTCAGTACCGGCACGGCGACCGCGCTCCTGATGTCCGCCGCGCAGTAACGGTCTGTAACGTACACCCCGGCGAACATATAAAGCACCTATTCCTTTTGGCGCATGCAGTTTATGTCCGGAAAAAGAGAGCATATCGATACCTGAATCCTGAACATCAAGCGGAATTTTACCCACTGCCTGCACCGCATCGGTATGGAACATCACCCCTTTTTCTTTTGCCAACTTGGCCATTTCAAGAATAGGGAAGATGGTGCCGGTTTCATTATTGGCCCACATTACTGTCACTAAGGCCGTTTTCTCTGAAAGTAAGATGATGTATTCCTGTATATCTAACTGCCCTTTTTTATTCACTTTCAGGCGGTGAATGGTATAACCCTCCCGCTCGAGGTGTTCACATAAATCAAGCGTCGCCGGATGTTCAACGGTAGTGGTAATAATCTCTTTTCTGTCCGCATGGACTTTCAATGCGGAATAAATAGCCGTGGTGGTTGATTCGGTTGCACAGGAGGTAAAAATAACCTCACTCTCATGCAGTGCGCCAATCAGCTCTGCAACCTGCCTGCGAGCAAGCTTCAACTTTGCACCAACTTGATCGCCAAAGCTGTGAATAGACGACGGGTTACCAAACTGCTCACTAAATAAAGGCAGCATCGCCTCAACTGCCATCGGATCTACTTTAGTGGTTGCGTTATTATCTAAATAAATTGCTTTTTTCATCGTTTATTACTCCTGCTTGCCTGCACGGGCCAATTCAAAATATGTGCTTAACTTCTATACTTCATGCTTTTCCGGGGCTTGATTAACCACAGGTATCGCCCAGCCTAATGCCTCAGCAAATTGTTGCTGTAACCAGCCCAGTGTCATATCGGTCATCATGCATCCTGTACAGGCACCGGATAAACTCACCACAATCAAATGCTCACTGGCTTTAACCAAGCTCACATCGCCACCATCAGCCTGCAGGTAAGGTCTCAGATTGGCTAAAATTTCGATCACCTTCTGCGTCAGTTTATTGGTAGGAGGTAATGAAGAGATTGGCGCTAAGTCAGCTTTTTTAGAGGGGCACTCAGTTACTGGCACATCTGATTTTTTACCCGCCATCACCTGATCGATCACCATCTCGATTTTTTCATGGCAGCTTGTACAAGCACCGCCCGCTTTAGTGTAGTTAATGACGTCTTCAATCGTGGTTAAGCCGTGTTTATCAACCGCACGGGAAATTTTCCCCTCGTCAACGGCAAAGCAGCGACAAATCAGCTTGCCCTCTTCGTGGTCATCGGCTTTCAGCTCGATGCCTCTGTAATTGGCAATGGCAGCTTCTAACGCCTCCTGCCCCATTACTGAGCAGTGCATTTTTTCCGCAGGCAAACCGCCGAGGTAATCAACAATTTCCTGATTGGTTAATTTCTCCGCCTCTGCAACTGTTTTGCCAATAATAAGCTCTGTTAATGCCGATGACGATGCAATGGCACTCCCACAACCAAATGTCTGAAAACCCGCATCTTCAATAATCTCTGTCTGTTCATTTACCTTTAGCGTCAGACGCAATGCATCACCGCAACTGATAGAGCCAACATCGCCAATAGCATTAGCGTCTTCTAGCGCTTTAGCGTTTCTTGGATTGAAAAAATGATCTTTTACTGTTTCTGAATAGTTCCACATAGTTGCCTCATTAATCTATTGACCTTGTAAGCAGTATTTTGCAAAACTTAGACCAATATTAAATATCCTTTATATTCATAACGTTACAGCATCTGCACATAGAAATAGTAAGGTTATACAACAGGACAATGTGCGCTTTGTCGCAAATGATACATTTACTGAATGTGCCTCAAGAAGGTTTCCTTTGAGCAATATTGCGTTGTGTTAATTATGCTACACAGAATTGTCTTCTATACCACTATCAGGACTAAACAGGCCTCAACCCAAACCCGGACATGCTTATATAACCATTTATTATCAACATGTTAGAGAATAGAAAGTATCTGGTACAAAGATTGCAGTTCTACTTATAAGTCATTCTTTCTAGGTAGGTCATTATGAATAAAAACAGCAATAGCAGTACTAACTTAACGGATGTCGTGGCACAACCGACAACTCGCCCTAGCTGCAAATCTAAATGCGAAAGCGAAACCTCAACCTCAGCAATCAATCTGGCAAAAACCTCTTCGTCAAACATTACAATTGCCAAGTCACAATTGCAGAAGGTAGCGCAGCACCCCTGCTACTCCAATGATGCGCACCATAAATATGCACGTATGCATCTGCCCGTCGCGCCGGCTTGTAATATTCAGTGTAATTACTGCAATCGTAAATATGACTGTGCTAATGAATCTCGTCCTGGCGTGGTCTCAGAGTTACTTACCCCGGAGCAGGCTTTACTCAAAGCGCAAGCCGTTGCCGGCGCAATACCGCAACTTTCGGTAATAGGTATTGCAGGGCCGGGCGATCCCTTAGCCAACCCGGAGCGGACATTCAAAACCCTGGAATTAATACGCGAGGCAATGCCGGATATAAAACTTTGTATCTCGACTAACGGATTAACCTTGTCAGATCATATAGATGAATTAGTGAGACTTGGCGTTGATCATGTCACTGTGACCATCAATGCGCTCGATGAGGTGGTTGCCGCTCAAATTTACAAATGGATTTATTATAAAGGCAGGCGCTATGAGGGAGTAGAAGCTGGAAGAATATTAATTGAGCGTCAAATAGCGGGCATCGCGGCACTCTCCAAAGCGGGCGTATTAACCAAAGTTAATTCGGTACTGATCCCGGGAATAAACGATGGACACTTACCAGAACTTAGCCGCGAGCTGCGACGTAATAATGTATTTTTGCATAATATCATGCCGTTAATAAGCAAACCTGAGCATGGCACCTTTTTTGGTATGGTCGGACAAAGAGAGCCGACAAATGAAGAACTGGATCAGGTACGGGAACTCTCCGGGGGCAATGTCAGTCAGATGAAACATTGCCAGCAGTGCAGAGCCGATGCCGTTGGTATGCTCGGCGAAGATCGCAGTGCCGAATTTTCCATCAAAGGTATAGATCCGGCATCAATTAATTACTCGGATACAATGTTAGGCCGCAGCCGCTTTCAGTCGGCGATTATCAGTCAAGGCAGCTCAGAAACACAGGCTTCTTTACTGGTTGCAGTCGCCAGCGGATCGGATGATCAAATAGATTTGCATTTTGGCCATACTGACTGCTTTAAGGTATATCTGATCATCCGTAATGCGCAATATTATATTGGTGAGCGGAGAATAAAACGCTACTGCTCCGGCGCGAGTAACTGTCCGGATGAGGGCTCGGTTGACGGGGATCTGCATGCAAATCATGAGTCAAGTTTAAGCAAAACCATAAAAGCACTGCATGGTGTTGATCTGGTATTATGCTGCCGTCTTGGCGCAGCGCCCAGAGAAGCCTTAGAAGAGGTGGGTATTTTGCCTAATGTTGATTATGCCTACCAGTCTGTCAGTAGCGTATTGCCGGAGCTATTCCCCCGTTATGCGGAATTGGCGGGTGCGAAATGGCGTAAGCAGCAAGGGATAGAGGCGTAAAAAATGGCCTTACAAATCGGCAAAGATTGTTTTTCATGTTATGCCTGTGAGACGGTTTGTCCTGAAGGTGCGATCGCCGTTGAAGCGAATACCTTTGTGATCAATCCCAACCTGTGTAACGAATGCAGTGATATCGGCTCACCAAGGTGTATGGCGATTTGTCCCGAGCCTGATGCAATAAGCAGCAGGGATTAATTCACCGCCCATGCAAAGAGATGCAGCCCAAAAGGTGCCTATTGGCACCTTTTTCATTTGATAACTGCGCTATGCAGTCATCTTAATCATTAATCCGGCTGGGCCACGGCTAGCGCATTTTTACGATCTTTAGTCGAAAATGAACGCCGATCTGTCTCTCCATCAACAGCAATAACATTGCAACCCGTTGTTTTAATGAGAGGAGATATCCAATATTGAAATACTGATTCAATTTCTTGTGCTTTTAATCGGCACCAATCGCGAGAAGAGGAATATCTAAAAGGTTATGTTTTTTGCAACGCTCGATTCGCGGATCGGGAATAAAATTAAAATGATCTTGCCGTGTACCCTTCCCTACCAATCTGAACTAAAATATAGCCTAAGTCCATTAAACCTGACCCTAATAGCTGCTTATTAAAAAATACAATACCACAATTCAACAAGGAGTATTGATATGGCAAAAACACTTCCATTATTATTAAGCCTATTATCTGGTTTAAGCTTTGCCGGGGGTGAGCATGCCGGAGATCACCATAGTGAAAAAGTGACAAGTGCGGGAATTCCCGGTCATTCCGCCGACGTCAGCCGAACTATCGAGGTGGTGATGGGCGATAATATGCGCTTCTCTCCGAGTCAGATTAATGTCGAGGCTGGGGAAACGATCCGCTTTTCTATTAAAAACACCGGACAACTCAAGCATGAATTTGTCATCGGTAATGCCGAAGAGCTTAAAGCGCACGCGCAGATGATGCTTACCATGCCCGATATGCAACATCAAGACTCCAATATGATCAGTG
>DATCZZ010000334.1:0-2706 GCA_036525635.1 Psychromonas sp.
ATTAGGCCGGATTAAATCAATAATTCCCGCACCAATTAAGGGATCATAATAAGTGGTTTCTATACCAAAACCGGCCAGTAAACCATCACATAAAGCACGCGTTGGTTCGTAGGCATTATCCACCATTAGGAGATGATCGCCCGCTTTGAGAAAAGACATTAATGCACTACTGATGGCTGCTGCGCCAGAGGGGTATAAGGCTGTGCCGACGCCTCCTTCAAGTTCAGCAATAGCTGCCTGAAAAGCAAAATGGGTTGGTCCGCCACGGCGTCCGTAAAACATTGCGCCATTGGTTTTATTTTTTGCCGCAAAGCGCATCTCTTCCATCGTTTCGAATAACATGGTGGAAGCACGAAAAACGGGGGGATTAATCACCCCTTTTGTCCATTTTTTATCGCGCCCTAAACAAACAATCTGAGTCTCTTTTTTCATCTTAATTTCCATCTGCAAGTAGTCCAACCTGTTACCATACTAGCATTTCATCAGCTTATGAACAGTGCGAATAAAGCGATAGCTTAGAACAAAAAATTTTTTCTTATGCTGCACTCTGCGCTGCAGCAAATTAATTACAACTTCTTCGCTAATTATCTTATATACTTTGCCGTCAGTTCTTCCGCACACCCCATTAAGGGCTTAATAATGTTTTTCCAGTCAAAATTTGTGCTCAGCCGTGAACATTTTGAAGAATGTTTTGATCAGTCATCACTGCTAGGGAAAAAAAACGCTCCAAGATATAAATTGCTGGTCTTCCTTGTTGTTGCCGGATGTTTGATTATTATATTAACTCCCCAGCAAAAAACAGTGGCTTTATTTTTAATTGCCTTATCTTTTGTTGAGTATTTCAGTTTCCGTTACCGCCGCGCATGGTGGTTAATGAGACAAATGTGGAGCCGCAACTCCCATAATACTGTTACCCTCACGATCAATGATCAGGGGGTGAAAATAGAGAGTTTATATAATAACAACCAGCTTCTCTGGGATGAGATAAAGAATAGGGTTGAAACGCCCAAAGGCATTCTGCTGTTTTTAAAAAATGGTGGTAAAAATTACATCTCAAAAGCCGCCTTGGATGAAAAAGCCATTGCATTTATTAAATTAAAAACAGCACAGGCAGAGAATAGAGGGGCTTGATAACAGTTGAACTTCTTGCAGCGAATTTAAGCAGTTGCAATACCTTTTAATCCGGCTTGTTAAAATCCTCTAATGTTTTTATTTCAAAAACACAATAGGCAGGCGTCTCGTATGGGTGTGCACTTATTAACGCCTGTAAAACAGCTTTAATGGTTGCCGCAGAGCAGACCATTTCAACTTTATATTCCGCGACCTTGGCTATTTCATTTTTTGTTCCGATAAAGGCATTACTCTTCGCAAGAGGTCGAAATTGCCCGTCACCCAAGGTTTGCCATGCGCAACAGTCGTAATTGCCTATACGCCCTGCCCCTGCCTTAAATAAGGCTTCTTTTACACTTTCTAAATGTGAATGCGGTACGTAAAAAATCAGCTGGTACATTCAGTTCACCTTTATTAACAATTAGTTAACCGTTTTTTTTAGTGAGAAAACTCAATATTACGGACCTGCACTGTTGTGCTGATCGAGTGCTTATACTGACCATCAGAAACCAGCTCTCCGCTCAGCCCAATTTCAATGCTGCGCAGCGTTGCTGTCGCACTGGATACAACCGATTCAGCAAAAACCAAATCGGTTATTTTTAGAAACCCTTTATCAGAAAGTGCCGTCCAGCTACCTTTTGCATAACAATTAGCTGCAAGCGGATCAACGCCGCTGCCAAATTGAACTTCATTCTCATCGGCAGCAAACCTGAACCCCATTCGGTTAGTATCAGTGATCGTCGCGGCAGAATTATGGTTGTAAGAATAAACAATACACCTTGATGTGTCGCTGTTCAGTGAATCAACTGTTTTAATCCCGCCGCTACCGACTAAAAAATCACTGCCGCCATACCCCGCGCGCCTGATATCGGTCTCCATTATGGCCATAATGGACTGTAAATCAGTGCGTAACCGGGAGTATTTCAAACTTTTAGCGCCCGATGAAACGCCTGTTACATATAGACCGATAACCATTGCCAGCAGCACGGCACCAAGCAGTAGCGCCAGCATCAGCTCAACCAATGAAAATCCTTTTTTATTAGTTAGCATTTTTTGTATCCCAGTTGGGCTTTATCGGGTGAACAAATTCTTAAGCGCATGCTCCCCTGAATAACTTTTAATTTATTGCCATTACCATCATTCAACGTTACGCTGCCGCTATTAACGCCAAAGCGCATTGGCTTGTAAGAAGCTTGTTGGCCACTAAAGGTTATATCTGCTTTGCCGGCAAACAGCATTTTACCATCAGTTAACTGCTCAACTTTATTAAGACCGTTCACTAAACATGCATTAGCGGTAAAACAGTCACAAGCGGCAGTCTCAGCCATTGCCATCTTCCAAATATCCGAATTTCCATCCTGGCAAAAATGCACATAAATCTGTTTATTCTCCTGAATGGCCTGCGTCTTTGCTAAGCGTAAAAAATGATAAAGGTGCTCTGTTTTTTGTATTAACGCACGCTCGGCAAATACAGCGCTATAATTGCTGACACTGACAGAGACCAGGATCAACAGTACAGTTATGCTGACCAGCAGCTCAATTAATGTGAAACCGAGATGATTGTTATGATTTATTTCCATATAAACCCTGCTAGTT
>DATCZZ010000335.1:0-9923 GCA_036525635.1 Psychromonas sp.
ATACCTCTTTACCCTCAGCAATCATTGACATAACTTCAACATCATCCTGCTCAGGAACATAGTATTCAGCCACTTTGCCCGGGTACGGCAGCAGCTGCATCACACCATTATTATCAAGCGCAGCTTTCTCTGCCGTCACGCGCACTTCAATGGCATACCCTTTCTTCTGAGGTTGCAGATCTGCAATGCTCTTACCGGATGCAATATCATACTGTGCCGAAACGATATCAATACAGGATGTCGCTTCCGTTACCGGATGCTCCACTTGTAGACGGGTATTCATCTCCATAAAGTAGATTGCGTCCTGATCCAGGTCATAAATAAACTCAACTGTACCAGCGCCCATGTAATCCACTGCATCAGCAAGTGCTGCCGTGTGCTTCAATGCTTCAGCTTCCAGGTGCGCAGGTAACATTGTAGATTCAGACTCTTCGACTACTTTTTGATTGTTACGCTGTACAGAACAGTCACGGATACCCAGCACTTTAGTATTGCAATGTTTATCACGTAATAACTGCACTTCAATATGGCGTAACGATGTGATGTATTTCTCAAGGTACAGATCGCCGTTACCGAATGCGCCGCGGGCTTCAGCTGAAACCTGGTTAAAACCGGCAAACATATCTTCGGCTTTTTCAATCACCAAAATACCTTTACCGCCACCACCATTTACCGCTTTCAGCAGTACCGGGTAGCCGATACTATTGGCAATATCCAGCGCCTGCTCTGCACCGGTTAAAATACCATGACTGCCCGGCACGACAGGTACACCATTATCCTGCGCCGTTTTAATGGCGTTAGACTTGTTACCCATGGTCAACATACTGTTCATGCTCGGACCAATAAAGTTGATGTTATGGCTAACACACAAATCAGCAAAGCGTGGGCTTTCAGAGAGGAAACCGATACCCGGATGCAGTGCATCCACCTCTTCATATTCAGCAACCTTTAACACCGAGCCGGCATTCAGGTAACTTTCATCGGAAGTATTCCCCCCCAAACAGACCAGTTTATCACCTTTACCCAGCATATCAGCAGGCACAGATGCCATATCAGGATCTGACGCAACCAAAATTACTTTTATCTTATTTTTCTGCGCGATACGGATCAGTTTAACCGCCGTACAGCCACGGGCGTGGATCAGCACTTTCTTAACCGGTGTCATCAACTCACGCGGATCAGCTTGCGAGAAATCATCTTCATTGATATCACAAACAGGTACAAAACCTGTCAGTGCACGTTGAATTGTCTCTTCAACAGTGATCTCCGGAACAGGTATATTCTCATCAATATCACGTAATTTATCATCAATATCCTCTGAGAAGGGGTTGATAACCAAACCATCCATTGCGCCAGGGACGCGTGATAAATAGTTAGATAAGGTTGATGTCGACGGTAAGTATGCAGGTACAACCATTTGCCCGGCAAAAGGCATATTAGTGCCAGATAAGTAATAGGTTTGTGCCAATGGGTGTGTTACAAAACTTGCCTGTGCGCCACCTGTGCAATCACCATAACCAAACATAACAACCGGCAAATCGTTATCACGGATAAAACGAGTAATGCGATCATTTACAACCGCCATTGAGAATAGTGCAGCAGCCCCCTCTTTGGTCTGCATACCGCCAGAACTGATAAAGGCAATGACCGGGAAGTGATGCTGAGCACATTCGACCAGCAAGGCACAGAATTTTTCTGCACTTGCCATATCAAAGGCCCCAGCCTGGAACGCCAGGTTTGAAACAGCAACACCCACTTTCTGAGTTATTTCGCCCTCTAATTTAAACTCGGCAATACCGGTTACTAAACCACAAGGTTTAATGTTTTTGTCCAGCGCATCTTCGATAGATAGACGGAAACCGGGGAATTCCAGCAAGTTAGCGGTCATTAAATCATCTTTCAACTCTTTAAAATCAGTAAAGAATTTACTCAAAATAACTTCATGGGAATTATTCTTTTTGTTTTTCTCAGCCCGTAACAGTCCTTGAATCAGCAGATCTTGATAACCCATGGTTAAACGATTCCAGAAGTCTTTACGACGTCCTATACGTACCGGATTAATCGCGCCATTATATTCAGCTGCACCATCTCGACTTTTATAATACTCGGGTAACAGTTTTTCGAATATATAGGTCAAAATAACGAACAGACTGGCGTTCATGTGCGGCGAGCCAACACTCTTCCACTCTTCAACCTTGGTTAGAATTTCACCGCGGTCACTTTGGTCCGTAAAGTATTGTAACCAGGAGTTAAAGGTGGATTTCAACTGCTCATAATCATCATCACTGACTTTAGTCAGAGCTGCTTTTAGTGAGCTGCGTACTAATGATGCCACCGAATCACGAGACAATTTTTTAGTTGTCATCGCCTCTTTAGCAATGGAAGCAAGGTTGCCCATGGTGTTGTCATAAAGTGCATTAAATACCAGCATATGACGACAATGAACAATAAAACATTCACGAGTCTCTTGGTGCGCGACAACATCTATTGCAGTAAGCTCATTGAGCTCTGGCCAGGCATCAGTGACAGGCAGATTGACTTCGTCTTCAAGGTACTCAATTAAGGCGCGGAAGTTATTTTCAGCACTGGTTTTCCAGCGATTATATAAAGACCAGGTTAAATTGATTAATAACGCGCTGCGTGCATTATCATAGTTCTGCTGCGGCTCACCTAAAATAAATTTGGTGAATATATTACGCTCAACGCTTATGTCATGCCGTTTAGAAATAAATTTTTTCCAACTTTTATTGAGCGTATCGTCGTAAATTATTTTGTCTGGATTCTCTAACCAATTAATGAAAACTTGTTTGCGATCTTCTTCAATACGCGCTTGTAAATCACCTTCTGGCGTTGTTAATTTAGATAAGCGTCCGTACTCTTTCATCGGCATTGCACTGATACGAGAACGTAAGGTCAGGTAACGCATATATCGGTAAGTGGTACCAAACGCATTATTATGCACTGTTGGATTTTTAGCGATAAGTTGCGCATTGCCTGAAGCATTTTCAATAGCAACTAATTTTTGTGATGGATCTAAATAACGCATCAAGCTGCGGTTATAGTGCTCTAAAATATCAGGGTACTTACGTACAAAATCAACAGACGTTGCTTCAATAGATAAGATACTCGCGATAATTGCTTTCTGCAGGTTATGCTGACGTTCATCCTGGTCCACCGGGGAGTAGTCCACGATGCCGTCAATACAGCCCATCTCATATAACTCTTCAGGTGAAACGCCAACAGATTGGGCACACTCCTGCCAAGATAGATTGTATTTGCGCGCAATGCTTTGTAGGCCTTTAGGCTGGATAGTATTAAAAATACCGTCACGCACTGACAGTAGGATGTTAGCAGTCGCAAGTGGTATTGCCCCGCCAGAATAACCAACCCCGACAACTATCCCAACGGTAGGGACATCAACGTTTGCACTTTCAGTGATCATTTGCGAAATACTGTGTGCCTGATTCTGACTGTTTGCTACTTCACCGGCATCGGCTCCGGGGGTGTCAATTAAATAGACAATGGGCAATGACAGGTCAGCAAACTTTCTGATAGCCTTACTTGCTGCTAAGTGGTGCTCCGGCATCCATGCGCCATTATTAGAGCTACGCTCCTGCGCAATGATACCTATACGGCGTGTATAACCACCAAAATCAAGTTCCATCTCGGCACTATAAAAAGCACCATTCAATTTCTCAGTGACAATTTTGCCGTTAAAACCAGCAACAATCGTTTTAGCGCTGGGGCGTTTATTATCTTCAGCTGGCTGTACTGTTCGCGCAATATAGGCGTCAACATCAAGCTCTTTTATGACGGAAAGATTCGATTTGATTCGTTTACGATCGATCAGTCCTTCTAAACCTTCAGTATTTGAAGGAAGCGAGTTGTCTGGAAATAATGAGAAATCTTTCGCGATATGCTCAGCATGAAGAAACAATGGATCTGCAATATTGTTCGCTTCAAAATGAGGAGAAGAAGGTTTCACTGGCATACGATACCCTTTAGATAGTGATAGAAAAAATAAATTGCCATAATTTACAACTTATTAACTAATGAATCCACTGTTGATTTTAATTCCGTCTGAAAAACATAGGTTAATAAACAGTAATATGGGTGATAAAAATTCAAAAAACAGGACATTAAACAGCAAAAAAGCGCTCTACTATATTTTTTATGCTTTATAGAAAAGTTGATGATTGCTCACGCTATTCGCGCAGCACAAGTTGTAACAGAGGCCATGAACGCTCGGTAGATAAAGGATTCAGCATGCTTTTGACTAAGCGTTGCTTTCCCCAAATCAAAAAATCAGTCCATTGTAAAAACAGGTAAAAATTAAATTGCATAATAATCAAAACGCAATAAATGTTACACTAAGGTAAAATTTGTGCCGGATGCTTAATCGTTAACTGTAACTGCTCTCCGGACCATTTTAAGTTACCTGTTACTAAAATACTATTATGCAGTCTGATTTTTGTGTCTGCTGTTTTAAAAAATTTTAAGCTTTGATGGTGAATATTGACAATCACGTTTCCATCTAAAGTAAATTGCAGGCCTTTTTCACTTTCTTTTAATTCAGTCACTTGCCCAATAATATAGTGATAACCTTTATCTTTAGCCGATAATTTTTTTGCTTTTAATGGCCTGAAGTCCGCCCAAAGCCCCTTTTTACTTAAACGTGCCTGCTGCTCTGCAGCCTGAAAGCACTGCCAAAACAGATCGTTTTTTCCGATTACCCAATGCTGGGCTAAACCGGACTGTAACTGCAGCAAACCCAGATTTATCCCTTTTTGGGTAAACACATAGGCTAATAATCGTCCATATTTGTCCTGACGGGTGTGATCAAATATTAAGTGCAACTTATCACCTGCCTTTATCTGCTCTTCTAAGAGCTGTTTTGCCGCTAATGCAAAGGGCTGCGAGTGGTCATTATTTTGATGATCAATTTCCGGGGTATTGATACCAATCAAGCGTACTAAGCGTCCGCTATCCAGTGTCACGGTATCACCGTCATTAATATATTTTAAGACAACAGTTTTATGCCATGAAAGTTTAGGGCAATCGGCCAGTAAAAACGCCGGGAAAAATATCAGCAGCAGAGAAAAAAATATTCGCATAAACAATCCTCACAGCAGTTAATAAACTTTTACCCTAGGTTAAAGAGAGAAAATAGCCTAATAGGGGATAAATTGAGGAAATTCTGTGTTGGCATAGGCGCGTTATCTTGCCAATTATTGTGAAAATCCCATTATGCTTTGTCTGACTTACAACAAAATCCCTCTTTTTTGTATGCTTAAACCCTACCAACAAAACAGCGACAATCCACACCACCAAAACAAACCTTTTAAATACAACAAGTTACAAAAAAACGTGATCTTGGTACAAGTACTGCATTTAGATAAGCGTAACACTAAGTTATCTTTTTTTATCTACAACAGGAGTAAGTAATTATGGCAATTCGTCAATGTGCAATTTATGGTAAAGGTGGTATCGGTAAATCTACTACAACTCAAAACCTTGTAGCAGCCCTTGCTGAAGCAAAGCAAAAAGTGATGATTATCGGTTGTGACCCTAAAGCGGACTCAACTCGCCTAATCTTACACACTAAAATGCAAAACACGATCATGGAAATGGCAGCTGAAGCCGGCACGGTAGAAGATATCGAACTAGAAGATGTACTACTAACAGGTTACGGCGACGTAAAATGTGTTGAATCAGGCGGTCCAGAGCCAGGTGTTGGTTGTGCTGGTCGTGGTGTAATCACGGCAATCAACTTCCTTGAAGAAGAAGGCGCGTACGAAGAAGATCTTGATTTCGTATTCTATGACGTACTGGGTGACGTGGTATGTGGTGGTTTCGCGATGCCTATCCGTGAAAACAAAGCACAAGAGATCTACATCGTTTGTTCTGGTGAGATGATGGCGATGTACGCGGCTAACAACATCTCTAAAGGTATCTGTAAATATGCTAAATCAGGTAGCGTGCGTTTAGCAGGTCTTATCTGTAACTCTCGTAACACTGACCGCGAAGATGAGCTAATCATGGAATTAGCAAGCAAACTTGGTACGCAAATGATCCACTTTGTACCACGTGACAATATCGTACAACGCGCTGAAATCCGTCGTATGACAGTTATTGAATACGACCCAACTTGTAAGCAAGCTGATGAATACCGTGCACTTGCACAAAAAATCATGAACAACAAATTATTCGTTATTCCAACACCTGTAACAATGGATGAGCTCGAAGATCTATTGATGGAATTTGGTCTGATGGATGAAGAAGACGAAACAATTGTTGGTAAAACTGCACAAGAACTTGCCGACGAAGCTGCTGCATAACAAAGGGGCCTTTTATGACTAACATTAAAGAGCAAAATGAAAAAATGATCCAGGAGGTACTTGAGGTTTATCCCGCAGCTGCCAAAGCAGATCGCGCTAAACATTTAGGTACTAGTGATAGCAGCTGTAGCAGCTGTATTACCTCTAACCGAAAATCTCAACCTGGCGTAATGACAGCACGTGGTTGTGCTTATGCCGGCTCTAAAGGTGTTGTTTTTGGACCAATCAAAGACATGATCCATGTTAGCCACGGCCCAGTTGGTTGTGGTCAGTACTCTAGAGCAGGCCGACGCAACTATTACACTGGTATGACAGGCGTAAATACCTTCGGAACAATGAACTTTACCTCTGATTTCCAGGAAAAAGATATTGTTTTTGGTGGAGATAAGAAACTAGCCATCCTGATGGATGAGATAGAAATGCTGTTCCCGCTAAACAAAGGTGTTTCAATTCAGTCGGAATGTCCAGTTGGTTTGATTGGTGATGATATTGAAGCGGTTGCTAAAGAAGCGCAGGCAAAAACAGGTAAAGTTGTTGTGCCGGTACGCTGTGAAGGTTTCCGCGGGGTTTCTCAATCTTTAGGTCACCACATCGCCAACGATGCGGTACGCGACAAAATCATTGATAACCGTGGTGAAGATGACAGCTTCGAAGGGACGCCTTACGATGTTGCCTTAATCGGTGATTACAATATCGGTGGTGATGCCTGGTCAACACGTTTACTTATTGAAGAGATTGGCCTGCGTGTTATTTCCCAGTGGTCTGGTGACGGTACACTGTCTGAGATGGAGCTGAACTCAAAAGCGAAGCTTAACTTAGTACACTGTTACCGAAGCGTAAACTACATCGCACGTCATATGGAAGAGAAGTACAACATTCCATGGATGGAATTCAACTTCTTCGGTCCGACAAAAATCGCTAAATCATTAACTGAAATTGCGTCTAAATTTGATGAGACGATTCAGGAAAAAGCGAAACAAGTGATTGCTAAATACGACGCACAATGGCAAGCCGTTGTTGCGAAGTACAAGCCTCGCCTGGAAGGCAAGAAAGTAATGCTTTACGTCGGTGGTCTGCGTCCTCGCCATGTTATCGGTGCTTATGAAGATCTTGGTATGGAAGTAGTTGGTACTGGTTATGAATTTGGTCACAACGATGATTACGACCGTACTCAACCAGATGTCAAAGATGCAACACTGATTTATGACGATGTTACTGGTTATGAATTTGAAGAGTTTGTTAAGAAGATCCAACCTGATCTGATTGGCTCTGGCGTAAAAGAGAAATACATATTCCAAAAAATGGGAATACCTTTCCGCCAAATGCACAGCTGGGATTACTCAGGCCCTTACCACGGTTACGATGGCTTTGACATCTTTGCCCGCGATATGGATATGACCCTGAACAACCCATGCTGGGGCAAACTTACAGCTCCTTGGCTTGTCGAGAAAGACGAGTTAAAGAAAACAGCATAACCCGAGTTAACGTAAACGCGATAGCAGCACAAGTTGCTATCGCTACCAATTAAGATCATACCTGACTGTTCTAAAGAACGGATGCAGGAGGAGAATTAAATATGAGTCAGACAATAGATGAAATCAAACCTGGATATCCGTTATTTAAACAACCGGAATACCAAGATCTAATGGCCCGCAAACGTGCTTTATCTGAAGAAGCGCATAGCGATGAAAAAATTCAAGAAGTGTTTGAATGGACAACAACTGAAGAGTACAAAGAATTAAACTTCGCGCGTACAGCGTTAACTGTTGACCCGGCTAAAGCCTGTCAACCTTTAGGCTCAGTACTTTGTTCACTTGGTTTTGAGAATACTTTACCTTACGTACATGGTTCACAAGGCTGTGTGGCTTACTTCCGCAGCTACTTCAACCGCCACTTTAAAGAGCCGATTGCCTGTGTTTCTGACTCAATGACAGAAGATGCAGCGGTATTTGGTGGTAACAAAAATATGGATAACGGTTTAGCTAACGCTTACGCGCTATACAAGCCTGAAATTGTTGCTGTTTCTACTACCTGTATGGCAGAAGTAATCGGTGATGACTTAAATGCCTTTATCGGTAACGCCAAAAAAGATGGTCATTTACCTGAAAGTGTACCAACACCTTTTGCCAACACCCCAAGTTTTGTCGGCAGCCATATCACTGGTTGGGATGGCATGTTTGAAGGATTTTGTAATAACTTTACAAAAGGCCAAATGGAAGACAAAGTTGTTGGCAGCAATAAAAAAATTAACCTGGTAACAGGTTTTGAAACCTACCTGGGTAACTACCGTGTTATGCATCGCATCATGCAGGAGATGGATATCCCTTACAGCCTGCTTTCAGATCCATCTGAAGTACTGGATACACCAGCGGACGGTCAATACCGTATGTATGCTGGCGGTACAACTCAAGCTGAAATGAGTGATGCACCAAATGCGATTGATACCCTTCTATTGCAACCTTGGAGCCTGGTAAAAACCAAAAAGATCGTTAAAGGTCTATGGAACCAACCTGCAAGCGCTATAAAAATCCCAATGGGTCTAGACGGAACTGATGAGTTCTTAATGAAACTGAGCGAGCTAACGGGTAAAGCGATCCCTGATTCACTTACTAAAGAGCGTGGCCGTTTAGTTGACATGATGACCGACAGCCACACCTGGTTACACGGTAAGAAGTTTGGTATTTACGGCGACCCGGATTACCTGCTAGGCATGGTTAGCTTCCTGTTAGAACTAGGTTGTGAACCGACCACTATCCTATGTCATAACGGCAGCAAAAAATGGGCCAAAACGATGCAGAAACTGCTTGATGCTAGCCCATACGGCACTGACTGTGAAGTATTTATCGGTAAAGATCTATGGCATTTCCGTTCATTAATGTTCACTAACAAACCTGACTTTATGATTGGTAACTCATACGGCAAATTTATCGAGCGCGATACCCTGGCTAAAGGTGAAGAGTTCGCTGTTCCTTTAATCCGCATCGGTTTCCCAATCTTTGACCGTCATCATTTACATCGCCAAACAACTTGGGGTTATGAAGGCGCAATGCAGATTCTGACAACACTGGTTAATGAAGTACTGGCTAAGTTGGATAAAGAGACCGGTACACTCGGCAAAACTGACTTCGCTTTTGATTTAGTCAGATAATAAAATCTAAGTTGCGACTGTAAATGCGCAACCTTCCAGCCAAACATCTTGAACAAACAGGCAGGGTGTTTGGCTATTTCTCTTTTCAGCAAGGAGTCATTTATGCCGAATATAATGCTAAGAAAACAAGATGGTATCCTCACCGGGTATATTGCCAAAAAAGATCTGGAAGCAGAAGTAACATCACTCGAATTTGAAGAAGAAGATCGCTGGGGCGGTAAGATAGTTTTAAGTAACGGAGCCAGTTTTTATTTTGAACCTTTATCCTCACAGCCAACACTCCCTATCACTATCAGAATGCGTCGCGCTTAACTCTTCATTTATTTATTTTAAGGAGAACAATATGACAACAGAGACACAGCCACTACAAATAGCCTTTGCCTCAACCGACGGGGTAACGGTTGATGGTCATTTTGGATCCTGCGAGCAATTTTATA
>DATCZZ010000336.1:0-3281 GCA_036525635.1 Psychromonas sp.
ATAGCGATAAGCCAAGGTGTCATATTCCCCCCTACTTTGAGTTGCAGTAAACGGCGATTGCCCGTGCCTGCTCATATCCGTTTTTTGAGCAGTTGGTCAAGGTGATTAATAAATTGCTTATTTTCAACTAAAAGATGATCACCGCATTTGCATATACATAACCAACAATTGAAATTATCCGGTACTAGATGGCGATGTGAACTGGCACGTTCAACAACTAATATAGATCCAAATATATTGCCCTGAAAGTCGATATTCTGGTACTGTTTTTCCATTGAAATCCCCATTACGCGTTGCAAACTGATCAATGTTTGCCCCTGGATTTGAACACACCTGCTAAGAATTGATAATCACTTTTAAATTAATCGACTTGTATGGCACTGAGCGGTAATTGCCATAACCCTTTATTCGCACATCTTGATTTTACAAGGTCATCATCTCCCCCTTGCAAGCTAGTGCCTGTTCTAAAAAAAAATGGTCAGTTGGTTACCAATCGGCAGGCAGCTGCTCTTGCGGTATTAATAGTGTCACAGAGCGTGCCTGACCCGGCTCCTTTTTAATGAGCTGTTTTGCAGCTAATCCTCGAAACATCTGATGTTTACTTGCTGAGGATACTCCGAAGTCATTTTGTATATCCGCTTCAGCTGGGGGACACGCATTGATTCTGGTGTAATAAAAGATTAACGCCAGATACTGCCCTGCCGTTGTGTGAATTTATTGTTTGATTTGTCGTTTTCAGGGAGCGACATTGCAAGCTCATTATGATCAATTATGTTCTTTATCAATGAGGTACATAATGACATGAAGATAACTTACCGAGTAGAGTTAACCTGTGATGAACCTCCACACCTAGAGCAACTGACTTCTAAAGGAAAATATAATAGTCGAGTTATCAGTCGAGCTAACATATGACTACTGGCTGATAATCAAGCTTACAGTCATTTTAATTTATCTACTGTAAAAATAATGTGCACGATCACATTTTCATTATAACTCCGTTTTTGCCTCTTGATCTCGCAATGTGCACGTGCACATAATAATATCAACTGAACGGTAGAGATAAAAAAATGAAAATTACCCAACTTAACGTTTTTGATATTGATCTAAGAGATCGACCACCAGCTCACAACATGGTGATTATCGAACTTGAAACAGATCAGGGCATTACAGGTGTCGGTGAAGTAGCAATGAGCTACGGAGTCGGTGCTAAATCTGTTATTCCAATCTTTGAAGAACTGGCAAAAAGGTTTTTGATAGATCGTTCACCTTTTGAATCAGAATTTATTTTCCAGCAATGTTTTGATAATACTTACTGGGCTCGTGGACGTTCACTCGCAATTTACGGTGCGATGAGTGCCATCGATATGGCTCTATGGGATATCAAAGGTAAAGCACTTCAAATACCAACGTTTCAGCTACTCGGAGGTAAAGTCCGTGACTCAATCCGGCTCTATGCGAATCACTGGTATTTCGATGCATGGCGTCCAGAACAATTTGCTGGTAACGCGTTAAAAGTCATCGACGATGGTTATACTGGATTGAAGTTTGATCCATTCAAAATGTCTCCAACGGGAGCAAAATCCACCCCTTCTCGGCCAATAAGCAGAGAATGGGGTGAAATTGCTATTGCACGTGTAAAAGCGGTACGGGAAGCGGTTGGAGAAAACGTTGATATTATGCTTGACCTGCATGGTTGTCTGAGTGTCTCTGATGCCATTAAATGGGGTCATAAACTGGAAGAGTTTAGCCCCTATTTTTATGAAGAACCAACCGATACGCTGCTTATTAATTCAAGTATTGAAGTCAAAAATGCTGTCAATATGCCACTTGCTGGTGGAGAACGGTTGTACACCCGTTATGACTTTGCTCCCTTTATTGAAAAGCGCGTTTTTGAGTTAATCCAACCTGATATGGGACTAGCGGGTGGTTTTACGGAGATGAAAAAAATTGCCTCCTACGCTGAAACTCATCAAATTCAGGTACAACCACATAACGCCTCAGGACCAATACTAACGGCTGCCTGTGTTCACTTCGATTTCAGTACCACTAACGTTCAAATCCAAGAGTGGTTCCCTTATTGGCAGGATGAACGCTACAACATTTTACTCGACCCTCTCGAGCCTAAAGCCCATAACGGTCACTTTGTCATTGATGAAGACAAACCCGGCTTGGGTATAGAACTGAATAAGCAGTATCTGTCCCGATTTAACAAATACACATTTACAAAATAACAAAAGGTGATCAAATGAAAAAAATATTTCTCTGCTGCAATGCGAGGTTGAGTACATCCATGCTGGTGAAAAAAATCCAATCAGTGATCAGGACAAAAACATAGATGTAGAGCTTACAGCCTTACCCCTAGAAAAATTCAATGAAGGCATTGATCAATATGATCTTTGCCTGCTCGGACCAGAGGTACGTAACAAATTAGCTGAATTTAAACAAATCGCCGCACAAAAAGACAAAAATATCGAAGCCATTAATCCGATGCATTA
Organism: Psychromonas sp.; assembly: GCA_036525635.1. GTDB lineage: Bacteria > Pseudomonadota > Gammaproteobacteria > Enterobacterales > Psychromonadaceae > Psychromonas. Next base: position 2,496 of record DATCZZ010000336.1, read on the forward strand.
CGGAGCAATGAAAGTCGATAAAGTGCTTGATTTTTCTCTTCAACAACTAAGATAGGATACATTGACATGAGTCTGTACAATTCAATTATTTCATTTATAGAGCAAAAAGTTGCGCCTGTCGCTGGCCAAATTGGTGGCCAGCGCCATGTACAAGCAGTACGAGATGGTTTCATATCGGCAATGCCGTTTATGATTGTAGGTAGTTTTTTGTTGATTATCGCCTACCCTCCATTTGCGCAAGATACAACGTTTTCTTTAGGGCAAATGTGGGTCCAGTTCGCAGCTGCTCATAAAGAGACCATTATGCTGCCTTTCCGCATGACGATGGGCATTATGACAATCTACATCGCAGTAGGCATAGGGCAAAACCTTGCTCAAAGTTATCGTCTGAATCCTTTAATGGGAGGGTTGTTGTCCCTGTGCTCATACCTACTGGTAGCTGCCCCTATTGCTAAAGGTAATATACCTGTTGCTTATCTGGGAGGTACCGGCATATTTACCGCTCTCATTACCTCTATTTATTCCGTAGAACTGATGCGATTTTTAAAAGCGAAGAATCTTACTATTCGTCTACCGGAACAAGTACCTGAAAAAATAGCCCAGTCATTTGAATTACTGGTTCCTATATTGGTTATGATTGCAACCCTGTACCCAGCTTCATTACTCATTGAACATACTACCGGAATGATCCTGCCAGAACTGATCATGAATGCATTCAAACCGTTCGTAGCAGCTTCTGATAGTTTAACGGCCATTCTAATTTGTGTTGCGATCTCTCACCTGCTT
>DATCZZ010000337.1:0-3419 GCA_036525635.1 Psychromonas sp.
TGCTCTCTTCTGTTTTTTTATCATTGTGGTTAGACAAGCAAAATAAATCAGATGAGTGGTTGGTCGAGGTGATGGATATAGGGCAGGGGGTCTCTGTTTTAGTTAGAAGTCAGGGGCAAAGCCTGCTTTATGACGCGGGGCCGCGTTACCCCTCCGGATTCACAACTGCAGAGGTTGAGACTGTCCCATATTTGCACTCTATCGGCATTGCCAGGTTGGATTACCTGGTTATCAGCCACAGTGATATTGACCATGCAGGCGGTTTTGATTTGATTAACCGGACTTTTCTGCCTGCGCATCTAACCATGGGCGAGCCTATTACATTTATAACACAACAAGATAAAGATTTTAGATTGTGCCGTGCGGGGATGCACTGGTCATTAGGCGCGCTTTCGGTACGCGTATTGTCACCCGCTACAACCAGTGGCAACAATAACAATAACTCCTGCGTTTTACATATTGCTGATGGCGTTCATTCGCTGCTGTTAACAGGAGATATTGATAAAAAACAAGAAGTTAATCTGATTAAGCAATATGGTATTGATTTAAAAAGTAATCTTCTGTTAGCCGCTCATCATGGCAGTAAATATTCATCAGGTGAGGTGTTTATTAAAACAGTCGCCCCGCAGTGGGTTATTTTTAGTGCTGGATTTATGAATCAATGGGGATTTCCTGCTGAACAGGTAAAGTTACGTTATAGCGAGCAAAATGTTAGAATGGTAAATAGTGGCCTAAGTGGCTTTGTTCGTTTTAAAATAACAAGAGAAAATATTAATATGCAAACATATAGAGAAGATCTTGCCCCTTATTGGTATCATCACTCTTTTTCTCTCTAATACAATTACTTGGTGAATCATGGACAATAATGAAGTGAACAGTTGGCGGGTTTTTAAGCGTCTACTCGGATACGTTAAAGAGTTTAAATTAGGTTTAATTGCCGCGATCATTGCGATGGTCGGTTACGCGGCAGTCGATGCAACCTTTATCTATTCGATCAAACCCCTGATGGATAAGGGTTTAACCGGACAGGATCCTGCTGTTTTAAAGTTTATGCCAGTTTTTGTGATCTTAATTGTTGGCGCACGGGGCGTGGTTGCTTTTGTCAGTTCCTACTGTATGTCATGGGTAGGTACCCATGTGGTAATGAAATTACAACGGCAGTTGTTTAACCATTTAATCGCTTTACCCATTAGTTTTTTTGATAAAACCAATACCGGTGATCTGCTCTCTAAAATCACCTACGACGCCAATCAGGTGACCACGGCTTCAACCACCGCATTGATAAAAATATTCCGTGATGGCGCTACGATTATTGCCTTGGTCGGCCTGATGTTTGTACAAAGTTGGCAATTATCATTGGTTTTCTTTTTGATTGCCCCGATTGTGGCGACTGCTATTCGCGTGGTGAGTAAACGTTTTCGAAAAATCAGTAAAAATTTGCAGAACGCAATGGGCTCAGTGACAACAGCGTCAGAACAGATGTTAAAAGGTCATAAAGAAGTATTAATGTTTGGCGGACAAAAAGTTGAAAATGAAAAATTTAATCAGGTCAGCAATTCTGTTCGTTCGCAAAATATGAAAATGGCCAGCGCACAGGCGATCAGCACCCCGGTAGTACAAACCCTAGCTTCTTTTGCTCTCGCTTTTATCCTGTTTTTGGCCACTAAACCCGCCATTATTAATGATTTAAGCCCGGGTACCTTTATTGTCATTATCTCCTCTATGATGGCGTTAATGAAACCCTTAAAAGCAGTGACGGAAGTAACCAGCCATATTCAACGTGGTATTGCTGCCAGTGTGAGTTTATTCAATGTGTTAGATACTGCGGCTGCCGTCGATTCTGGTAGCAAAGTGATTGAACGTGCAAAGGGTGATATTGAACTGAAGAATATTGTCTTTACCTATCCAACCGCTGAAAAACCGGCATTAAATAATGTCAGCTTTAAAGTGAAGGCGGGTGAAACTTTTGCGCTGGTTGGGCGCTCCGGCAGCGGCAAATCAACCATCGCAAATTTACTGACACGTTTTTACGATATTGACAGTGGCGAGATCACTGTTGATGGGGTGAATATTCAGGAATACACACTTGCCTCATTACGCGATCAAGTCGCCATTGTGTCTCAGAGTGTGCATCTGTTTAATGATACCATTGCCAATAATATTGCCTATGCAAGTGATGGTAAATTTACCCGTGAAGATATTATCAAGGCAGCTGAAACCGCCAATGCGATGGAGTTTATTAATCGTTTTCCACAGGGCTTAGATACGCTTGTTGGTGAAAATGGCGCCCTGTTATCGGGTGGGCAGCGGCAAAGGCTGGCCATTGCCCGCGCATTATTGCGTGATGCCCCGATTCTAATTTTGGATGAAGCAACCTCTGCCTTGGATTCTGAATCGGAACGTCATATTCAGGCGGCACTTGACGTACTTCAAAAAAACAGAACTTCTATTGTTATTGCCCACCGTTTATCCACTATCGAACATGCGGATCAAATTTTGGTGATTGATGAAGGCAGAGTAGTAGAGCGCGGCACGCACGCGGAGCTTATTGAGAAAAAAGATATTTATCATACCCTCAGTAAAATTCAAGCGTCTGGAGATTTATAATGCCATTTTGGTATCGCCCAGCCACCTGGGCGTGGCTACTTTTTCCGCTGGCTTTATGCTTTAAAATAATCAGCCAGTGCCGTCATGGCCTTTATCAGAAAGGGATTTTTAAACGTTATAAAAGCAACTTACCCGTTATCATTGTCGGCAATATCTCTGTTGGCGGTAATGGCAAAACCCCTTTTGTTATCTGGCTGTGCGAAATGCTGATGAAGGCCGGTTATAAACCCGGCGTGATCAGCCGCGGTTATGGTGGAAAAAGCAGCCATTATCCGTTGCTTGTCGGCGAAAATATAAGCGGCAAAGAAGCAGGGGATGAACCCCTCTTAATTTACAAACGCTTGGGCATCCCTGTTGTTGTTGATCCGCTACGTGTAAACGCAGTTAAATATCTCGAACAGCATTGTCCGGTGGATATTATTATCAGCGATGATGGCCTGCAGCATTACGCATTACAGCGTGATATTGAAATTGTTATTATTGATGGCAAACGTCGGTTCGGTAATCAGCAACTTATGCCGATGGGACCATTGCGGGAAGGGATATCGCGTTTAAACAGTGTTGATTTTTTGATTAACAATGGTGAGCAGCACGCTAACGAAAATACCATGCTGTTAAAAGCGCAACCCTGTAAACGTGTTGATGGGCAGGGTGGGCAACTGCTTGTTAACAGTAAAGTTAATGCTTGTGCCGCAATCGGTTACCCGCAACGATTTTTTGACACGCTTGAGCAACAACAATTTGAAATTTTAAAAGCAGTAGGTTTTAATGACCACCATGCTTTTTCAAGTGATGATTTTGTGCAATTCGAC
>DATCZZ010000338.1:0-8390 GCA_036525635.1 Psychromonas sp.
GTAATTAAACTACATTTATAAAGAAGTCAGCTTTACCGGGCTGATTAATTAGAAAAAAATGAAAGGAACAAAAGATGAAAGATATTAAACAAATAAAACAAGCTGTATTAAAAATCGAAAAAAAGGCTAAAACCCGTAAGATGGTCAACCGAGCGTTTGCAACATTACGTACCAACTTTGATTTCACTTACCAAGACTAATAACAACTTAAAGGGCTATATTGCCCTTTAGTTGTTATTATCGATGATGACTTCGTGAGAACTTAAACTGTCCTTTATTAATTGATAACTTATCTGTTGCTTAAAAATAATATATATCTCCCGAGAGAACTATAAACCTCACCTTATATTGCCATCAGTAAAATCACTATTAACTTTTAGGCGTGAGTAACTCGTTTAAAATGACTGCTTTTCTGCCGGCCGGTACTTATACCAATCCGCATAACTCTCTGTTCAATTTCACACATCAAATTAACCATAACTTTTTTAAGTGAATGATACAAAATAAGAGATGGAAAGCTGGCAGAAAAAGGCAACACGGAAGAGAGCAAAAATGTCATCTCTTAGAAAAACATTTACCTGATGAAATTACTATTAGTGGAAAACAGAGGTTGGCTAATCGATAATACAGAACTTATCTGGCTAAATAAATTGATTGCAGAGATCTGATTATCTAACACGCCAATAAAAAAAGAGCGGTTATCCTAACCTGCTCTTTTTAAAGTTTTCGAAAAAGGCTCATCATTGAATCTTTTATTCTTCGTCTTCTGCAATTAATAATGGTGTTTTATAATCACAAGCTGAACAATGACCTTCATATCCATAGCTTGCAGGCGTATAGGCATACTTATTACATTTTGGACATTCGTCTAAAAGTAACACGCCAATTACTCGTTCAACAAGATTACGCTCATCTTGTATTTCTGGTCTTTTATTCTCCATAAAATACCTCACAAATATGAATTTGCACCACTAAATATATTAGTGAACCAGCAAAAGTCAAACTCAAAAGAAGATTACCCCGCTCTGTTTATTAATTTAACGTTGTGGAAATCCAGCCTGTTGGACAAGCAACCCTACTATTTTCCTTGTTTATCAATGCATTAAATTTACAGCGCAGGATAGAGAATTAATCCTTTAAAAGCTCAGTCGGTGTACTTTACTGATGGCGGGAATTCTCGTCACCTCTGCAGTGTTTATTTGAGATGACGAGGTAAAATAAGGTTGCTTATTCTGACAGCAGGCGCCTGTTTAGGTTATTTTATTAAAGGTGTGTTGGTTTTCACATGTAAGTTTTGTGCGCGATGACGTAACAGATGGTCAAGCAGAGTAATGGCCATTTGTGCTTCCGCAATTGGCACCGCACGAATTCCCACGCAGGGATCGTGACGCCCTTTGGTGATCATCTCTGTCGCTTCACCATCGGTGGTGATAGTACGACCGGGAATCGTTAAGCTTGATGTAGGTTTTAAAGCAATATGCGCGATAATATCCTGACCTGTTGAGATCCCCCCCAGTATGCCTCCCGCATGATTTGATAAAAACCCTTCAGGTGTCATTTCGTCACGATGCTCAGTCCCCTTTTGATTAGCAACAGCAAAACCATCACCAATTTCCACCCCCTTGACCGCATTAATACTCATTAATGAATGCGCAAGCTCGGCATCTAAACGATCAAAGACAGGCTCTCCCAGTCCAACCGGCACACCGGAGGCAACAACAGTTACTTTCGCCCCGACCGAGTTACCCTCTTTGATTAAGGACTTCATATAATCCTCAAGCTGGGTAATTTTAGAGGCATCAGGGAAGAAAAACGGATTGTTTTCAACTTCGTTCCAATCAACTGAATCGGGTTTTATATTACCTAACTGGCTTAAATAACCACGAATGACAATACCATATTGTTCATGTAAATATTTTTTCGCAATCGCACCAGCGGCAACACGCATTGCGGTTTCACGGGCAGAAGAACGGCCGCCACCACGGTAATCACGATGTCCATATTTTTGATGATAGGTATAATCAGCATGGCCGGGGCGAAAAAGATCCTTAATAGCGGAATAATCTTTAGACCGTTGATCGGTATTTTCAATCAGCAAACCAATACTGCAGCCCGTTGTTTTACCTTCAAAAACACCAGATAGTATCTTAACCTGATCACCCTCCTGGCGCATTGTTGTATAACGAGATTGCCCCGGACGACGTCTGTCTAAATCATGCTGCAGATCTGCTTCACTAATTTCTAAATTTGGTGGAATACCATCCACGATACAACCTAATGCCGCACCGTGACTTTCACCAAAGGTGGTTACTTTAAAGAGTTGACCAATACTGCTTCCCGCCATGATTGTTTCCCATTTTTAAATTGTACAAAACTGCAAACAATAACAATTTGCCGCAGCTGCTCTGGAATTTAACTTAAAAAATATTAAATTTTAATCTCATCAAGTTGTGCTTTGGTTAATACAAATACACCATGCCCGCCCGCTTCAAACTCAATCCATGTAAAGGGAATATCAGGATAAGCTTCCTGGAGATGCACCTGAGAGTTGCCGACTTCTACAAATAACACACCATTCTCATTTAATTTTGAACCCGCCTGACGCAACATTTTACGCACTAAATCTAAACCATCAACCCCGCAGGCCAAGCCCAATTCGGGTTCGTGCTTATATTCATCCGGTAAGTTTGCCATATCTTGCGCATCAACATAAGGAGGATTGGAAACGATCAGATCGTATTTTTCATTTTCGATCCCGGAGAAAAGATCCGACTGAATTGGAAAAACCTGCTGCTCAAGACCATGACCTTGAATATTAATTTCAGCGACATCTAATGCATCCTCGGAAATATCAACTGCATCAACTTCCGCTTCTGGAAAGGCATAAGCACAAGCGATCGCGATACAACCACTGCCCGTGCATAAATCTAATATGCGTTTGGGGGTAGCAGTCAGCCAAGGAGAAAAATGCGCAGCAATTAATTCAGCAAAAGGAGAACGCGGGACCAGGGTGCGCTCATCAACGTAAAATTCAAGTCCGGCAAACCATGCTTTATTGGTTAAGTAAGCAACCGGGATACGTTTTTCAATACGGGTAAGGACCTGTTCCACCAGCATTTCACGCTCGCGACGTGTTAAACCCGCAGCAAGAATGGCCGGTTTACTGTCTAAGGGTAAATGTAATAAAGGTAGAATAAGCTGTATCGCTTCATCCCAGGCATTGTCTGTACCATGCCCATAAAAAAGCTCCGCACGATTAAATTCTGTCGTCGCCCAACGCAACAAATCCTGGACTGTGCGCAGTTCATTAACCGCTTCCTCAGCAAAAATCATATCCAATTTATTCTCCAATTAAGGTAAACTCATCACACATACAAAACAGCGTAGGAAAGACCATGAGCGATCCAAATAAAAACGATGATTTTTCACTGTTTAGTGCAGAGTTTTCAGGTATTAAAAAATTAAAACAGGATACCATAAAACTCCCTACTAAAAATATGAAGAAAAAGCAGATCATTAAACAAATCCGTGAAGAGTCTTTTGAAACTAACCATTTTTCCGATGGTTTTGAACCACATCTGGCAGAAGAGGGTCCTATACGCTATAGCCGCCAGGATGCAGGCAAATATTTAATCAAACAATTAAGACGCGGTGACTTTTCCCCTGAAATTATTTTAGATTTACATGGGCTGACTCAGGACGAGGCTAAACGTGAATTGGGGGCGTTGGTTAGCTGTTGCAAAAAAGAGGGGTTATATTGCTGCAGTGTCATGCATGGTGTAGGAAAACATATTTTAAAAAAACAGGTGCCATTGTGGTTAGCCCAGCATCCGGATATTTTAGCCTTCCATCAGGCCCCTCTTGAATTTGGCGGCCATGGGGCATTGTTAGTTTTAGTTGAGTTACAAGATTGGCAGATGAAACGTGAGTATGAGAAGTAACCTATAAGGTTAATAGAAAACAGGACTACATAACCAATTAATCCGCTCTTCTACATTGATTTTCTCCTAAATTCCCTCAAAACTCCCTTTTCCCAGCGCAACTCAGTCTGCTTTAGAAAAGTGCGTTTATGATTTCAACACACATTTTCTTCCCCTCTGGTGCGATAAAACTTAACTGTTTTCGATTCTAAAGCCTATTTTAACGGTCACTTGAAAGTGGCCTACTTTGCCATCAACAATATGCCCCCGTGTTTCGATCACTTCAAACCAGTCCATGTTTTTAATCGTCTTATGGCATTCCTCCAGGGCATTATTGATAGCATCTTCGATACTGCTTTTAGATGAACCGACAATCTCCAGTTTTTTATAGGTGTGGTGTTTAGACATATCAAGCTCCTGTATTGACAACGCAAAACTGATTGTCAAAACTATAGTAGAAGAATAATGAGTTTGCCCAATATTAACTCCCCTGCGTTAATATTGGCAAACTCAGGAGATTACCGTTATCCTTTTATCAACATTGTTAAAATAGATGAAACGCTAATATTAAACCACAGCAGATACCACCGCAAAACATGATAATGCTGGGAAGTTTATCGATTACGAGGTTGTAAATGCTGCTTTTCATGTAGTGAAAAAGCATCTTAACTTCAATTGCATACCATAATGACAATAAAAATGAGCAATAATCCAATCAGGTTGACTTATGACTTTAACTACTAAAGCTTGGTATAAAAGCTATCCGAGTGATGTTCCCAAGGAAATTAATGCGTCTGAGTTCGACAATTTATTATCATTGTTTGAACATTGCTGCGAAAAATATTCTGAAAATATTGCTTTTATCAATATGGGGCATTCCCTTACTTATCAGGCGTTAGATTTTAAAAGCAAAGCCTTTGCGGCCTATTGCCAAAATACACTGAAGATGCAGCCGGGAGAAAGGGTTGCACTGATGATGCCTAACCTCCTGCAATACCCTATTGCATTATTTGGGGCATTAAGGGCAGGACTGGTGGTGGTCAATGTCAACCCTCTGTATACCCCGAGAGAGCTGCGTCTGCAATTAAAAGATTCTGGCGCGACCGCCATTGTTGCCGTCACTAATTTTGCTAATAGCCTGCAGCAGGTCTTAAATGAGACCGCGATTAAGCATATTATTTTAACAAGTATTGGTGACCAGTTAGCGCCGTACAAACGTAGCTTAGTGAATTTTGTGGTAAAATACGTAAAAAAAATGGTACCTAAATATTACCTGCCCTCCGCCATTTCAATGCGCAGAGTATTAACCCAAGGCGCTTCACAGAATTATCTTCGACCGCGCGTTTTACCTGCAGATATGGCATTTTTACAATATACAGGGGGAACCACAGGTATTGCCAAAGGGGTGGTATTAACGCATCAAAATATTGTTGCCAATATCCTTCAGGTTTTTGCCCATTTCGGACCGAGAACCCTATTAGAGAGAGAGAAAGCGGTCACCCCTTTACCCCTTTATCATATTTTTGCCAATACCGTCAGCATGATGATGCTGATGTTTATGGGCGGCGAAAATCTATTGATAACCAACCCGAGAGAGCTCAAAAGTTTCGTAAAAGAGTTACGCAAATACCCCTTCACCATGTTATTTGGCCTCAATACGCTGTTTGATAGTTTGTTAAAAAATAGCGACTTTAGAAGGTTAGATTTTAGTCAGGCACGTATTATTATTGCCGGCGGTATGGCGACCCGGCAGCATATCGCCAAGGAGTGGGAAGCGCTGACCGGCATGACTATTATTGAAGGCTACGGGTTAACTGAATGCTCCCCCGTTGTCGCGGGTGGGATACATACACAACAAACCTTTACAGGTAATATTGGCGTCCCGCTGCCCAGTACAGAGATGCGTATCGCCGATGAAAACAATACCCCGCTTGCTGTCGGCGAAATCGGAGAGATACAAATTAAAGGTCCGCAGGTAATGAGCGAATATTGGCAGCAGCCCGAAGAAACGGCGAACGTATTTACAGCGGACGGTTTTTTAAAAACAGGGGATATAGGGAAAATGGATGAAAGAGGATTTTTCTCTCTTGTGGATCGCAAAAAAGATATGATTTTAGTCTCAGGGTTTAATGTTTACCCTTCTGAAATTGAAGAGATAGTTGTACTGCATCCAAAGATTATTGAAGCCGCTGCCATTGGTATCCCCGATGATATAACCGGAGAAAAAATAAAATTATACTTTGTCAGCAGCACCCCTTTAACTGATAAGGAGATCCGCTCCCACTGTAAAAAATACCTGACCGGTTATAAGATCCCGCACCTGTTTGAACGAAAAGATACACTGCCTAAAAGTAATATCGGCAAAATATTACGCAATGCCCTGAGGTAAATACTAAAACGGTAAAAAATAAATAAAAAAGAGGTTTAACGAAGAGGCCGATCAGTATCATCAGGCTTTTCACTTCGCCCGCGAAATTCATCCATACTGCGGTTAATGCCGAAAAATGCCAGCAAGGTATCGAAAATCCCTACCGGGAGAATTTTTGCAAGCAGCGCCAGATAGACAAATCTTGGTATAAATACACGCGACTGCCCAAGCTGCACAGCTTTTATGATCCGTCTGGCAACTTTTTCTGGACTCATAATCGGCAATAACAGAGGGAAGCGCGATTTCGCGCCGGCGAACAAACCAGTATTGAAATAAAAGGGGAAGACAATGGTCGTTTTGATATTATAGCCGAGGTGTTTTATTTCCAGGCGCAGTGCTTCTTCCACTCCCCGCAATGCGTATTTTGTTGCCGAATAGACAACAAGTTTGGGCGAGCCGCAGAGGGCCGCAGCCGATGCGACAAAAACAATATGACCAGTTTGCCGCTCCATCATGGTTGGAAGAAAAGCTCTGATAAGGTAGATCCCGGCTAATACATTAACATTAAACATCTCCTCAATTTCTTGATCGCTATTATCCAAGAGCGGCTTTCCGCTGACGATACCGGCATTATTTATCAAAATATCAATCGCGCCCTGCCGCTTCAATACCTTCATGGCACTCTTTTGAATTTCCTCCCTGTTGCTAAGATTGCAGGTATAGGCGCTGGCCTGCTGCCCGTTACTGAGCAGTGTCTTACACAATAGCTCCAAGGGGTGCTGATTGATATCCCATAGCACCAACTCAGCCCCCTGTGCCGCAAGCTCTTCTGCCATCAACCGGCCAATACCACTCGCCGCACCGGTAATTAGAATCCTTTTTCCTGTAAATTGGCTCATCATATCAGACCTTTTTTTCTAATTTAGAGAACGGATTCAAAAAGGCTATTCCTGCTTCACACCCTTTGCTACGGGTGTCATCTTAGCTATTTTTTGCGCGCTTTCGGCAACGATTCTCTGCCTCAACTGCGGATCAGAAAGCATTTTATCTGCCTGTTTACGTTTTTCAGCAAACTCCTGTTCACCGATTAAGTGACTGAAGGAGTGCAGTGGCGCAAGTGCCAGTCCATGCTTATTGAACAACTCGAATATCTCTTTGACTTTCTTGACCTCAATGTTTCGGCCAAGCGTATAATTTTCGAAACGCCCCTCCAGGGTCAGCAATATCGTCTCTGCCATGCAGGCAAACACCACCCCGGGTGGCAGACCGATGTCATAGCCAATTTTAACATTACCGGGTAATTTAACTTCGCCCGAATCGATCACCAGCAGATCAGGGCGCAAACTAGCCTCACACTGATTAATATCCGGAGGCCTTGCCACATCACAGATCACCGCACCGGGTTTACATTGGGAGATATCAATAACGCGCTCAGCAAAAGCAGAGGTGGCAGTAATGACCAGATCACAGTCCGCAAGGAATTCACTGGCCTTTGTGCCATAGCGAACAGTTACCGCAGGAAACGCCCGGTTAATTGTCTGCTTGAGTATCGCGAGTTTTTCTGGAGTGCGGGATATCAGCACCATAGAGGTTGTCTCCTCGGCCAGCATTCTTGCCACGGCAGATCCGATAGACCCTGTCGCTCCGACCACCATAACACAGAGTTTTCCCAGTCCGCCCATCCCCATTTTGATGCTTCCCAGCCTGGCGGTCTCAATTGCCACTGCTACAGTTAAGCTGTTCCCGCTGGTGACAGCAATCGGTGAACGCCCTGCAATACTATAACCCGCATCTCCGACAACACTGGTAAACGCGCCCAGACCAATGATGCCAGCCCCGCTTTTGTCTGCCATACGCGCAGCGCTGAGTACTCGCCGGTAGGTAAACTCCGGCGGGTGGGTCAGCATTTGTTGTGGTGTGGAGGACAGTGCATACAGTTCCCCTTCCACTACCTGTCCCGTCACAGGTGATACAATGCCCTGTATTTTGGAGAGAAACATTGCCGGCATAAAGGATGCGCAGTACTCCACCAGCCGGGCAGGAAAATATCTTGTCCATCCATAGCGCGGGTGAGTGTAAATCTCATGGATTGTCTGGGGGTG
>DATCZZ010000339.1:0-5938 GCA_036525635.1 Psychromonas sp.
CGGTAGACCAGTCCCAGCTTAATTTGGTGAGGTAAGGGCCGCGCGCCATTTCAGGAATATGGCAGGAGGTACAAGCAACTTTCGAGGTGTGGTTATCAATTTCACGGATTTCATGGGGTTTTGCTCCATGACAGGATTCACAGGAGACATTTTTGCCATCCCGCGCAATTCTCCCCATATCCTTTTCATGGTCAATAAAGGATGTTTTACCGTTGTAGCGGCCTGCGATCACATGGCCACTGGTTTTATGACAGGTTTGGCAGCTGAAATTGAGTTTTTCAGGGCTCATATGAACATCAAGAGAATGTACAGGATCAACCAGTGAAATATCGGTATCACCATGTTTAACACCATTACCACCACCACCATTTGCATGGCAGGATAAACAGTTTTCCCGTTGCGGTGCACCTACACTTTTTGCTACTGCTTTTAAATCAACAGCAGGTTGCAGGAAGTCACCCAGCTGGGTATCTTCATAATAGGGGTGACCTGACATAGCTGCCGATTTTTTGTAGGTCCCTGTGCCGTCATGACAAACCAGGCAGTCGACATTTTCTTCCGCTTCCTGGTCAAAGTCATCATTACGCCAGCCATAACCGGCGTGGCATTGCGTGCAACTTTCATTGCCACGCGCGGCAACACAATAATTATTAAAACCATTTTGGCTTTTACCAACCATTTGCCCATCAACCTTGGCCGCCCACTTCCAATGGAAGGTTTGATGGACCTGTTTAGCCGCTTCGGTATGACATTCGAGGCAGGCTTCTGTCACATCCGGCGCGTAATCGAACTCCTGATCCAGTGACTCAAATTTTGAGTGGTCGGCAGTCATTTTGGATCGTTGCTGATCTGCTGGCTGAGCGTTTTCTGCACTGCAAACGGAGACTAACCCCAGCCAGCTAAACAGTATCAATAATAAAAAAAGTTTGTATTTCATAGCAAATTCCGTATGCAGCTAAAGAGATGTACTTCAAAAGTAGTACTAAATAAGAGCTTAAATTAATTGTGTAAGGAGTTAATTAAGCAAACACTGTATTAGATCAATCTTTATGTAGAAATTCTTAATTAGGTTTATCTTTTTTAGTTTTCTTTGAAGTAGATCGTGGTAAATTTCAGCGCGTTTATCTCCCTGGATGATAATGCTGAGTAACGCAGAACGCTTAATAAATTTACATAGAAATTAGCAAAAGGCAGGTTTACAATAGAGGCTACATTTAAGGAGCCATCATGTTTAACCCTCAAAAATTAGAACAAATCGCCAAACAGATCAGTGACGCCATGCCCGTCGGTGTCAAAAATTTTGGTGAAGAAGCGGACCGTAAAATTAAGCAAATATTACAAACACAACTGGGTAAGCTGGATATGGTCAGCCGTGAAGAGTTTGATGTACAAACACATGTTTTATTGCGCACACGAGAAAAATTAGCAGAGATGGAAGCAAAATTTACTGAGTTAGAAAAAAAATTCGACCAGGCAAATATAGAGAAATAATATGAAAGAGCAATATTTAAAAAATGCGGAAATGTTTGTCGAACAAGTAAGTTTACAAGATGAACTGTTTGGTTTGTATGATGAAAATCTAGGTTGGGCTAATTGCCATGCCCACGATAATAAGGATGCCTCGGCTGTTTACCTGTTCTGGTCAGCGCCGGCATTGGCTGAAAAATTACAAAACGAAGAATGGGCTGACTATAAAGTTCAAGCCATCCCTCTTCCTGTGTTTTTAGAATCCTGGTTAGACGGTATGCAAAAACAGCAGGTATTTGCCGGTGTTAACTGGGATGAAAATTTATATGGTTTAGAAATTGAAGCGATGGTATTAAAAAATGCTTTCATTGAAAAAGCGCAGGAGTTAAGTAAAACCGGGCAAACAGCAGAAGGTTAAGACTACCCGGTTGATCTGTTTGCAAAGATGCCGACGACCTTCAGATTTAAAAATCCGCTGCTTTATAGCCGCGGATTTTTTACTAAAAACAATCCTTGTTTATAACATTAGATTTTCTTATTTTGTACTGTCCACAAATGCATTAACTCAAGGGCGATTGTTGCCGCCGCTAACGCTGTGATTTCACTACTGTCGTAGGCCGGTGCAACTTCGACGACATCCATACCAACAATATTGATATCCGTTAATGTGCGTAGTATTTTTAAGATTTTATCCGTGCTTAACCCGCCACAGACGGGCGTGCCTGTACCGGGGGCAAAAGCAGGATCTAAACAGTCAATATCAAAAGTCACATAGACAGGCATCCCCTGAACTTTCTCTTTAATTAAAGAGCTGATCTGCTCTACTGTCATATCATTAGCTTGCAGCGCATCAATGACATTAAAACTGTGGTTGCTTTCATTAAAAGCTGTGCGAATACCTATCTGTACAGATTTCTGCGGATCAATTAAGCCTTCATTAGGCGCATGATAAAACATTGTGCCATGGTCATAGGCGCTACCGTTATTATAGGTATCGGTATGCGCATCAAAATGTATTAAGGCCATTTCGCCAAATTTTTGATGGTGGGCACGCAATAAGGGCAGGGTTACAAAGTGATCTCCCCCCAGTGCGACAAGGGTCTTTCCCGAAGAGAGTAACGCTGCAGCTGCGCTTTCCACTTTTTGGGTAAACTCATTAGCATCACCGGTGCTGTAAACTAAATCACCTGCATCGATGATCTTGCTTTTTTTGAGCAGATTAAACTGCCATGGATAGCGTTTACCTTCCCATGCTAGATTGATCGATGCCTGGCGGATTGCCGTTGGCCCCATACGCGCCCCGGAGCGGCCTGTTGTCGCCAAATCAAAGGGTAAACCTAAAACCGCAATATCAGCATCGGCAGCAAGGGGATCCATTACCAGCGGTACGCGTAAAAAAGTCATCGCATTGGAGTAAATGGAGTTATCTACCTGGTTAAAAATATCATTCATGTTAATCGTTTCTCCGACCTAAAAATCTTCTAAATAGGTATAACCCTGCAGACCAGCAACCAGTTCATTAAAAATAGTTTCGCGCTCTTCAACGGCTAATTTTTTATCCACTAACTCGGCATAGGTTTCTTTGAACTCTTCAGAATTTAAATTCACGTAGCGCATCATCTCTTCAACACTATTTCCTTCACTTATTTCTGTTATTTCAGCTTCGCCGTCATCATTTACCATCACCACTGCAGAGTGTGTGTCACCGAATAAATTATGCATATCTCCCAGAATCTCCTGATAAGCACCAACTAGGAAAAAGCCCATTAAATAAGGTTTATCTTCCTGCCAGCGGGGTACTAACAGGGTGGTTTCAATACCCTGTCCATCCACATAACTCTCAATGGCACCATCGGAATCACAGGTAATATCGAGTAACACGGCCCGTCTCTTCTCTTCGGATTCTAAATTGTTTAAAGGTAATACAGGGAAAACCTGGTCGATCCCCCAGCTATCCGGTAATGATTGGAATAGTGAGAAATTAACGAAAAATTTATCCGCTAATTTTTCTGTTAAACCATCAATAATAGGACGATGGAAACGATTTTTATTATCCATTAACTCATTCAGTTCATAACAAACACGTAAATTGACCTGCTCAGCCCATGCGCGTTGTGACAAATTAATTAATCCAGATGCGAATTGACTGTGCACTTCGGCAAGGTCATTTTGCGTGTCATGGTATATTTCAATCAGCGCGCGATCATCATTACGCGTATGTAACTGCTCCCAGGAGAGCCACATATTCTTCAGTAAAAGTGGATCATCTTGATTGGGTTTTTTAAGCTGTTCGGGCTCGTAAGACTCAACACCAATTACGTTGGAAATCAATACCGCGTGATGCGCGGTAAGCGAACGTCCTGATTCTGAGATAATCATGGGCACAGGTTGATCGTAGCTCTTACAAATATCCCCTATGGTATAAACGATATTGTTGGCATATTCAGATAAGCTGTAATTCATTGAGTTGTGAGATTGACTGCGTGTGCCATCGTAATCAACAGCTAATCCGCCGCCCACATCCATACATTTAATTTGCGCGCCTAAATCACGTAATTCACAGTAAAACCTCGCTGCTTCACTTACCCCTAAGCGCACATCGCGGATGTTTGCAATTTGTGAACCTAAGTGGAAATGAACAAGCTGTAAGGTATCCAGCTTGTTATTCTCTTTTAATATATCAAGTACTCTTAATACCTGTGATGCCGATAAGCCGAATTTTGATTTTTCACCGCCACTTGCCTGCCATTTGCCTTTACCCTGCGAGGCTAAACGCACGCGCAGACCCAGGCGGGGCTCAACATTGAGGTTTTCGGCTTCGCTTAGAATCATCTCCAGTTCAGACATTTTTTCTAAGACGATATGTACTTTGTGACCCAGTTTTTCACCGATTAATGCTAAACGGATATATTCCCTGTCTTTATAACCGTTACATACAATGACCGATGAGGCTTTTTGCGCGAGTGCCAGTACGGCTAACAACTCTGCTTTACTACCGGCTTCAAGCCCAAGCTGCTTAACTTCTTTATTGTCCTGACTTGCTAAAATTTCATTAACAACTTCACGCTGCTGATTTACCTTAATCGGGTAAACCAATAAATATTTTTCATCGTAATGATATTGTTCGATTGCTGCGTTAAATACTTCACATAAGTTATTCACCCTTTGATGGATGATCTGTGGAAAACGAACTAGAGCCGGCAGTGACATTCCTTTGGCTTGTATTTTTTCTGCAATGCTGCTGAGCACAATAGTGTGCTCCTGATTGTCCTTTTTAGGAGCAACATAAACATTACCCGCATCATTAATACCAAAGTAACCCTGGCTCCATTGACGCACATTGTAGCTATCACGAAGTTCATCAAGTGAAGTTGTCTGTTTCATCTGTATTCCCACATTTAAATAACATCACCTGAACGGTGATTTTGACGCGCCAGAATAGTTATCGACGCTGTAAAGTCAAACAAATAAATTATTGGTTTTTGATTAATATTATTGTTTGCATGCTTGCTCGACTATATCGTATGACTAGCCGTAATACCAATCTATACGCTAAGAGGCTGGCACGGCGCAGAAAAAAGCGCTGTTAGGAAAATTTTTGTGTGCGACGGGTTGGATTTCTGACTGAAAAGACTAATCAGAGCGTCATTGAGCAATTGCCTGATCAGTTATTTATGCGGATTGCTGTTATCCATGTTCAAAAACGCGCCATCGGATTTTGAACATGAATAACCGGATTGGCTATTCTTCCGGGTAAGTTCCCCAGCCATCATAATCAATTGAGAATGACTGCGCTAATAGCAGCAACTTCTCAACATCCTCCATAATAGCTTCTTCATCCAGGTTCATTTCGACAATCACATCAAAACTCAAGATGATTGAACCGTCCTCCAATTCAAACTCTTCAGGATCTGTGACTTCATAACCTTTTTTAAAGCAGGCGACAGCTGCTTTTTCCAAGGCATCAAAATCAGTACAGGAAAGGTGATGTTCGATCATATAAACAGCATCGGGGTTACTGCCATCTTCTAGAATCGCTTCTACAATTTCTTCCGTTTCTTCGCGATGCTCAGCAAGTAACTCTTCTAAACTTAATGCTTGTTCCATTCTTAATTCCTCTTAGTCGACGCTTTCTGAGTTGGTATCAGGGCGGTTTACTTCTTGATTTAACTGGTGGTATTTTGCTGACATAATAGCGTAAGAGTCTTGCATTAAGCGACGAATTTCACGTTTTTTATATTGGCTAATATCAATGGGATCTAGCATTTCAACAATCACCTCTCCATTATCCCAGCGGTTCAGATCCACTTGATTGTGGGTATTGGAGGTCACCGTCGGTACGATATTGACCCCTGCCTGCAATGCCGTGTGAAATGCCCCCATTTTAAAAGGCAATAAACCCCGACCCCGGCTGCGGGTACCCTCCGGGAATATCCATACTGCGAGGTTCTTAGCGCGCATTTGCTCTACA
>DATCZZ010000340.1:0-4211 GCA_036525635.1 Psychromonas sp.
TATTTTGAATCAGTTTTTCTCAATAACCGCGGCTTAATAGTCCCTGAGCCTATTTTCGAGCCGGTCAGTATTTTTATTCTGGCGGCGTTTGTGATCGCCTGCATCGCCGTTATTTTTTTAGGCAGATGGGCCAAAAAACGCCATGACGAGACGGGGGAGGAGTTTCCACTGGTGAGAGTATCACTGGCTATTTTAATTCTCTCTCCTTTGCTGGTTTATTTTATTACCGGCCAGCCTATAACGGCTGAATATCCAGCTCTGAAAGGGTTTAACTTTAAAGGCGGTTTAACCATTATTCCGGAGTTATTGGCGCTTACATTTGCATTAAGCATCTATACCGCAACTTACATTGCAGAAGCGGTGCGTGCGGGAATTGAAGCTGTACCTTCGGGACAAAAAGAAGCCGCAAAATCACTCGGTTTAAAAGAACATGTTATTTTACGTAAAGTTGTTTTGCCGCAAGCACTACGTGTGATCATTCCACCGGTTATTAATCAGTATCTTAACCTGCTAAAAAACTCTTCATTAGCCACTGCAATAGGTTATCCCGAAATTGTAACGCTATTTTCAGGAACAACCCTTAATCAAGTGGGGCAAGCAATTGAGATCATTTTAATGACCATGGCCGTTTACCTCACCTTCAGTATTGCCATTTCACTACTGTTAAACTGGGTCAATGCAAAAATGGAAATCAAAGGAAGATAATATGGCTGTGTATACGTTTAAAGAAGCCAAACCAGCACCTTCAACCAGTAAAGGTGTTGTATTCTGGTTACGTGAGAATCTATTTTCTAATATCGGCAATAGTCTCTTAACCTTGTTAGGTATTTACATCATTTATGCCATCCTACCGCCATTACTGGACTGGATGATATTTGATGCCACTTGGAGTGGCACAAAAGAGGAAGTTGTTAAAGGAGGGGCGAGATGGATTTTTATCATCGAAAAATTTGATCAGTTTATCTATGGCTTCTACCCGGAAGCACAGCATTGGCGCCCTAATTTAGTTGCACTGCTGTCGATCGCTTTTATATTAGCCATGAACTTCATCCCCAATCTTAAAGTTAAAATCGGGCTAATGGCAGTCTACCCTATTATCTGCTTCGTCCTTATCCACGGAGGGATGGGTCTGGAAGTTGTGCCTACTGAACAATGGGGTGGGCTGATGCTGACCATACTGGTTGCCACTGTGGGGATTATCGCATCATTTCCAATCGGTGTTGTGCTCGCGCTGGGGCGTCAATCAGACATGCCTATTTTAAAAACATTATGCGTCGGATTTATTGAGTTTGTCCGTGGTGTGCCGCTAATTACCATCTTATTTATGGCTTCCGTGGTATTACCGCTGTTTTTCAGTGACGGCATTGATTTTGATAAATTATTACGGGCGCTAATTGGTATCACCCTATTCCAAGCGGCTTACATTGCGGAAGTGATTCGAGGCGGTTTACAGGCGATTCCTAAAGGGCAATATGAAGCGAGTGAATCATTGGGCTTGAGTTACTGGCAAGGGATGATTTTAATTATTTTGCCGCAGGCATTAAAAATATCAATCCCCAATTTAGTGGGCTCGTTTATCGCGTTATTTAAAGATACCACACTGGTATTGATCATTGGCTTATTTGATGTTTTAGCGATGGTGACACTGACCAACAGCGATTCAAACTGGCTAGGTTTTGAGATTGAAGGTTATGTCTTTGTCACTATGATCTACTGGGTATTCTGTTTTTCTATGTCGCAATACTCAAAATCTATCGAACGTAAATATAATACTGAGCACTAAAGGGAAATCACATGTCTGAACAAGAATTTATGATCACAATGAAAGATGTTAATAAGTGGTATGGTGATTTCCATGTGCTTAAAGACGTTAATTTGAATATTAAAAAAGGCGAAAAAGTGGTGATTTGCGGTCCGTCAGGATCCGGTAAATCAACCACAATACGTTGTCTAAATCACCTTGAAAAATTCCAGAAGGGACAGATCAATATCAATGGTACGGAGCTTATAGATGATGTGAAAGTTGTCCGTGATATCCGTGCCCAGGTCGGCATGGTATTCCAGCATTTTAACCTCTTTCCACACCTTACTGTGCTGGAGAACTTGGTCTTGGCACCTACCTGGGTGCATAAAAAACCACGTGCCGAGGCAATCAAAACGGCGATGTATTACCTTGAGCGCGTTAAAATTGCCGAGCAGGCGCATAAGTATCCGAATCAGCTATCCGGTGGTCAGCAACAGCGTGTTGCGATTGCGCGCTGTTTATGCATCAACCCTGAAATCATGTTGTTTGATGAACCAACGTCGGCGCTTGATCCTGAAATGGTATCGGAAGTACTTGATGTTATGGTTGAACTGGCCGAAGAAGGGATAACCATGATTTGTGTAACCCATGAAATGGGCTTTGCCAAAAAAGTGGCAGACCGGGTTATCTTTATGGATGCGGGACAAGTTATCGAAGAAAATGAACCCCATGAGTTTTTCGATAATCCGCAATCGGATCGTTTAAAACTCTTCCTGGATCAGATTTTATCGCATTAAAATGGGGTTAAAAAGGTTAACGTAATTTTAGCGTTAACCTTTTTAATGTCACCCCTTCGCCCCTCCAGGCAAAACGTTCACCTAAAGACGGCACGGCTTAAGATCCGCTCTCTTTTGAATGTCTTGATTCTAAAAAAACCTTGGAGGGATCAACCAGTATGCGCTCTTTCATCGCCTCTCTTCCCAGCAGCATCAAATAACTCATATCAGAACGATCTGTTAATGTTATTTCAATTGGCCAGCTATTATCACCCAGTATCATTGGCGTCTTAATGACATAACGCTGCTCTGTACTGCCGTTTGAAGATTTTATTCTTCTGATGTCATAGATGTAAGCACAGCAAGGTACAATACTGCTGACATTATGAATATCCGGGTGTATATCAAATTTCACGCAGGGTTTGCCGTTTTTATAAAACTTCTTAATATTATCCACATGTAATGACGAAGTTTGCGCACCGGTATCAATTCTGACCTGCAAATCATCAATCGCCAAATCAGGCAGTGAAATTGACTCAAGTCTGCCAATGATTATCTTTTTATTTTCAGTCATAAAATTGCCTAATGTTAAATTACTACTTGAATTAAATGGTTAGTTTGATCATTCACTATGCTGCTACAGCCAGGTCACAATAAGATACGGAAAATCCAGTCAGGTAAACGGGTTATATACCCAAGCTCTCTCCCTCTCAAAACATATTCTGATCATCCGCTATTAATTGCCCCTGCACATTTTCAATTTGCCCGGCTATTAAACCATCATCTTCGCTGAAGTAGGCAATATGAAACATCGCCTCACCTTCCTGAACTAATGGGATATTTTGCTTTCCGATAATGATACCTGCACGCGTTGCTTTAACAACATCGATGATATCACCGTAAGGAGAGCCTATTTCAGCTAACAAATCACCTTTTTTAACCTGATCACCCAAGTGACGTTCATGATTGACTATGCCACTCGCATTAGCACGCAGCCAACTGCTGCCGTTGGCAATAAAGGGTTCCGTTTTTTTACGTCTTGAGGGTTTCTTTTTCAGCATTTTTAAATGCACTAATACCTTCAAAATACCTTTCATGCCCAGCCGTATTGAAAACTCATCAAATCTTAATGCTTCACCAGCTTCATAAAGTAATACTTTAGTATTGTTTTCGACTGCAGCTTCTCTTAATGACCCATCAACCAGATTCGAATTTAAGATAACAGGTGCATCAAAGATTTTTGCCAGCTCTTTTGTTTCAGGATCAGATAAATCAGCTCTAATTTGCGGCAAATTAGAGCGGTGAATGGCCCCGGTATGCAAGTCAATGCCGTAATCACAATGCTGTGCAATCTGGGTCAGGAATATATGCGCCACGCGGGCAGCTAAAGAGCCTTTCGGAGATCCGGGAAAACTACGGTTTAAATCGCGGCGATCCGGCATATAACGGCTTAAGTTCACCACCCCGTAAACATTGACCATGGGTACCGCAATCACCGTTCCAGAGGTTAACTTAAAGCTTTTAAGCTTAAGTAAACGCCTGATAATCTCAATACCATTAAGTTCATCACCATGCACGGCCGCACTTAAAAAAATTGTCGGTCCGGGCTTTTTAGCGCGAATAATATGGACAGGTAAGGAAACATCGGTATCTGTGTATAACTTTGCTACTGGCAGATTAATTTGCTGATC